>CADCUW010000355.1 GCA_902805985.1 uncultured Rubrobacteraceae bacterium | reverse complement strand
GGTCCGCTGAGGCGGGCGCTGGGCTACCTGCGCTCGTACAAGCGGGAGAGCATCGGGGCCGCGCTGGCGCTGATGCTCGTCTCCGGGGCCAGCCTTATCGCCCCGCTCCTCGTCGGGCGGGCTATCGACGGGGGGATCGCGCCGGAGCGGGAGGACGTGCTCCTCTACGCGGTCGCGGGGCTGGTGGCGGTTGCGCTCGTGCGGGGTGTCTTCACGTTCTTGCAGGGGTACCTCGCGGAGAGGGCTTCTCAGGGGGTCGCCTACGACCTGCGCGACGCGCTGTTCGGACAGATGGAGCGGCTCTCGTTCAGCTACTACGACAGGGTCCAGACCGGCCAGCTCGTCCAGCGGCTGACCAACGACGTCGAGCAGATCCGGTCCTTCGCCGGCTCCGGCGTCGTCCAGCTCGCCAACGCGGTCGTGATGCTCGTGGGTGCGGCGGCCCTCCTCTTCTACCTCGACTGGCAACTCGCGCTCGTGGCGCTCGCCGTGGTCCCTGCCATAGCCCTGCTGCTCGTCCGGTTCGTCACGCTCATCAGGCCGCTCTTCGGGCAGGTCCAGCAGACGCTCGGCCGGCTGAATACGGTCTTGCAAGAAGACCTCTCCGGGGTGCGCGTGATCCGGGCCTTCGCCCGCGAGGACTACGAGACGGCCCGCTACAAGGCGGTAAACGACGACCTTCTGGACAAGAACCTCCAGACCGTGCGCGTCTTCGCCAACAACTTCCCCTTCGTCTTTTTGCTCGCCAACGTGGGCACGCTCGCCATCGTCTGGTTCGGCGGCTGGCAGGTTATAAACGGCGGTCTCTCCATCGGGGAACTCGTCGCCTTCAACACCCTGCTCGGCTTCATGCTGTTCCCGATACTCACGATAGGGTTTCTCTCCGCGAGCATCTCGCGGGCGGGCGCCTCGGCGGCGCGGGTCTTCGAGATCCTGGATGCCCCACTTGAGGTGACGGACAAGCCGGACGCCTCCCCCCTGCCGCCCCTCGAATGCAGGGTCGAGTTCGACGACGTCTCGTTCCGCTACCCGGGGAGCGAGCGCGAGATCCTGCGCTGCGTGAGCTTCGCCGTCGAGCCGGGCAGCACGGTCGCCATCCTCGGCACCACGGGCTCGGGCAAGTCCACCCTCGTCAACCTGCTCCCGCGCTTCTACGACGTGACGGGGGGCGCTGTCAGGCTCGACGGGCACGACGTGCGCGACGTAACGCTCTCTTCTTTACGGTCCCAGATCGGGATGGTCCTGCAAGAGGCCCGCCTCTTCTCGGGCACCGTCCGCGACAACGTCGCGTTCGGAAGGCCCGACGCCACGGACGAGGAGGTCAGGACGGCCGCGAAGGACGCGCAGGCCGACGGTTTCATCCAAGGACTCCCCGACGGCTACGGGACCGTGATCGGGGAGCGCGGGGTCGGTCTCTCCGGCGGGCAACGCCAGAGAATAGCCATCGCGAGGGCCCTGCTCGTGGACCCGCGCCTGCTCATCCTCGACGACAGCACCTCCGCGGTGGACGCGGAGACGGAGGCGGCGATCCAGGAGACACTGGATAGGCTGATGCGCGAGAAGCACCGGACCGTCTTCGTGATCGCCCAAAGAGTATCGACGGTGCGGGACGCGGACCTGATCTTGGTCCTCGACGAGGGCGCTATCGGCGCGATGGGCACGCACGAGGAGCTTCGCAGCACCTCCGAGCTCTATAACGAGATCCTCGGCTCCCAACTCGTGGACGAACCCATCCCCACCGGGGGCGACGGCTAATATGCCGCGGTTCGTCATCCAGGAGCACTACGCCACGGGCCACCACTTCGACCTGCGCTTGGAGAGGGACGGGGTACTCGTCTCCTGGGCCGTCCCAAAGGGCATGCCCGAGGATACGAAGAAGAACCGCCTCGCCATGCGCGTCGATGACCACGACCTCTCGCACCTGGACCTCGAGGACGAGACGCCGGTCGAAGTAGTACCAGGCGCCGTAAAGAAGAGCATCTGGGACAGGGGCACGTATGAGGCCGAGGAGTTCGGGGAGGAGATGGTGATCGTGCGTTTGCGCGGGAGGCGCCTCGACGGCCGGTACGCCATCTTCCAGGCTAGCAAGAACTGGCTGGTCCACAAGATGAAGCCGTCCGGGGAGGCCTGAGATCAGGGGCATCCAGTCCATAGCGGAGGCGCCGCAGGAGAGGGCCGCCGACCGCGCGACGACCGCCAGGCGGCTCGTCTCGGAGCTCTCGCCGTACCGGTGGACGTTCGCGTGGGTGATGGTCCTCGTGGTGCTCGGGGCGGTCGCGCAGGCCGGAGGGCCGTGGTTGATCGGCCGGGCCATCGACCTCTATATTCTGGAGGGCGACGCCGCAGGTCTCGCCCGCACGATGCTGTTCCTGCTCGCGATCTACGCGCTCGGCACCGTCGCCTCGCGGGGGCAGGTCTACGGCGTGGGGGCCGTCGCCCAGCGGCTGCTGGCCTCCTTGCGGGAGCGCATCTTCGACAGGCTCCAGCACCTGCCCTTGCGCTTCTTCGACCGGCGGCCCGTCGGGGACCTGATGAGCCGCGTGACCAACGACGTGGACACCCTCAACCAGCTCTTCTCCCAGGGCCTCACGCAGTTGCTCGGCTCCATCTTCAGCCTCGTCGGTATTCTCGTGGCGATGCTCGTCTTGCAGTGGAACCTGGCGCTCGCCTGCTTCGCCGTCATCCCGATCATGGTACTCACGACCGCCTTCTTCGCCCGGCGGGCGAGGCAGGCCTTCCGCCTGACGCGCCAGACAGTCGGGGACGTCAGCGCCGGGTTGCAGGAGGATATCGTGGGGGTTCGCGAGGCGCAGGCCTTCAACCGGACGGAGAGGAACATCGCGCGTTTTCGGGAGCGCAACGCGGCCAACAGGGACGCCAACGTGCAGGCCGTGGCGATCACGTCCGCCTTCTCCCCCGCCATCGACGTTCTCTCTACGCTGGCGACGGCGCTCGTGATCGGGTACGGGGGCTACCTGGTCTTTGCGGGTTCGATCTCGGTCGGCGTTCTGACCGCGTTCCTGATCTACGTCCAGCAGTTCTTCCGCCCCGTCCAGCTCGCCTCCCAGTTCTACACCCAGGCCCAGTCGGCCCTCGCCGGCGCCGAGCGCATCTACAACATCCTCGACGAGGAGCCGGAGTCCCCTGACCCGCCGGGGGCCCGGAAGGTCGGGAGGATCGAGGGTCGCGTCGCCTTCAAGCGCGTCACCTTCGCCTACGAGCCGGGACGGCCGGTGCTCCGGGACGTGGACTTCGGGATCGAGCCGGGGCAGACCGGGGCGCTCGTCGGACCCACAGGGGCGGGCAAGACGACCATCGCGAGCCTCATACCCCGCTTCTACGACGCGACCGAAGGGACGGTCAGCATCGACGGCCGGGACGTGCGGGACTACGCCCGCAAGGACCTGCGGGAGAACATAGGGATCGTCCTGCAGGAACCCTTCCTATTCTCCGGCACCATAGCGGACAACATCGGCTACGGTCGATTGGACGCCTCGCGCGAGGAGATAGAGGCTGCCGCGAGGACCGTGGACGCGCACGGGTTCATCACGGGGCTTCCCGACGGCTACGACACGGAGCTCGGCGAGGGCGGCGGATCCTTGAGCCAGGGGCAGCGGCAGTTACTCTCGTTCGCGCGGGCCGTGCTGACCGACCCGCGCATCCTTATCCTGGACGAGGCGACGAGCAATATAGACACCAGGACGGAGAAGGTCATACAGGAGGCGCTCGCCAGGCTCCTCAAGGGTCGGACGAGCGTCGTGATAGCGCACCGCCTGAGCACCATCAGGAGCGCTGACCTGATCCTCGCGGTCAGGGACGGCCGCGTCGTCGAGCGTGGCACGCACGAGGAGTTGCTGGCCCGCGGAGGCCTCTACGCCGACCTCTACCGGCGCCAGTTCCGGGACCCGGTACGTTCGTGAGGCACTAGAGAACCGAGTACACGGCGCCCGTGAGGAAGGCCAGGTAGAAGATCCCGCCGATCATCAGTTGCCAGGAGTGGAGCGGTCCTTCGCTTCGAAGCGCAACGTAGACCAGGGAGCCCGAGATGAGGGCGAGGGCGGCCGAGTAGAGGTTGATCGGGCCGAGCACCCACGGCGTGAAGAGGAGGCCGAAGATGACGGGTATGGTGCTCTGAAAGACCATGGCGCCCGTTATGTTGCCGAGGGCCAAGGTGTCCTTGCCGTCCCGGACCCAGATCAGGGAGTTCAGCTTCTCCGGCAGCTCCGTCGCGAGCGGCGCGAGCACGAGGGCTACGAGGCCCGCGGGCAACCCGACGACCTCGGACGAGATCTCCACGGCCTCCACGAAGACCTGCGCCCCGACCACTATCAGGACGAGGGCGAGGGCGAGCTGGCCGGCGATGGCCCACGTCGGGGGCCTGGACCCGAAGCGCCACAGGGTGAGGCGTTCGGGGACCTCTTCGAGCGCGCCACCGGAGGCGAGCGCCCGCCTGACGTAGTAGACGTAGGCGGCGACCAGCAGAACCGCCGCGGCCACCTTGACGGCGAACGGCAGCGCCACGACGCCGACCGCCGCGGCGATGGCGAAGAAGATCAGGAAGAACAGCACGTCCCTGGCGATGGTCTCCTCGTCCACGGTGACGTCCCTGGCCAAGACGTTGCACCACGGGAAGTCGGCCCTCTCCTCGCGGCACCGGATCTCGATCCCGTGCTCCCTGCGGTTCCTGTAGCCGTAGGCCGAAGCCCCGACCACGAACATCGCCAGCGTCGCCAGCAGGAACGGCGCGCCCAGTATGGCGCCCACCCCGATCTCCCC
>CADCUW010000354.1 GCA_902805985.1 uncultured Rubrobacteraceae bacterium | reverse complement strand
ACAGAAGCGGCAAGCCTACGCCCACCGCGTACCAGATCGGCCCCGAGATACCGAAATTGAAGCCGCTCTCGGCAGCAGCCAGCAGCGTGTAGTTGCTGGCCCAAGCGGCCACGAACGTGGCGACGAGGGCCCCGGTCCCGAAGGAGCGGGCACCGACGTAGCGGCTCTCCTCGCTGCCTTCTCTGCGATAGTCCCTGACAAAGTTGTACAAGGACCACCCTATGAGGGCGGCGAAATAGAGGCCGACTATTACAGCTACACCTTCCCTCATTATTTTGCTCCCTTATTCCACAATTCCCATGCCTTTGCCTACCTGCCCAAACACCTTAAGGGCGTAGCCCAGATCCTCTTTAGTATGGGTAGCGATTATCATCGTCCGCACCCGGCCAGTCTCCCAAGAAATTGTAGGGGAAGTTGTATTATGAGCGAAGATCCTGTCAGCGTAAAGCCCGCGTGACAACTCTCTGGCACGTCCGGCGATCTTCTTCTCTTCAGGAAGGTTGAGATGGCCAATAACCTACGTCTCGCCTGTGTGCTTCACGTGCGGGACCCTGCCCGCGTACAGCGGGTTCTCGGACCCCACCGGTCGAGCGCGTTCCCGTCCTTCCAGCGCTCGACGTAGTCCCCCAGAGTCTCGAAGATTACGCCCCTGTGGCTCGAGAAGCGCTCGATTATCAGCATGCGGTGGCCGCGCCCGGCGCAGTGACCGCCTCTACGAGCCACATCGGAGTTCCACCGAACAGCGTGAGAACTTTCCCTCTACAGAACACGTCGATACTCGTCCTAGACAAGGACGTAAGCTGCGAGTTCGTCAATCCTCTCCTGGACGCCGGAAGCCGTCGTTGCGGCGCGTCCGGAGCAGCTACCCGATGAGTCCCCGGAGCAGGAAGGCCATGCCGACCCCTACGTAGTTGCCGATGGCGTAGCCGAGGACCCCAATCAGGACGGCGGGCGTCACCAGCGCCCTCCACTGTTTGGATATAGCCAGGGCCAACGAGGTCGAGGGCCCGCCCACGCACGCCTGGCTCGCCACTGAGAGCGTCTCTATCTCGATCTTCAGCAGCCTTCCGCCCCCGAAGATGATAAGCCCGTGGATACTCACGAGGACGACGAGGAAGAGAAAAATCACCGGCCCCTTGCCCACGAGCGTCGAGAGGACCGCACCCGCCCCCAGAACGGCGAAGAAGTAGTGCAAGAGGACGTTTCCGATCTCCTCCCCACCGTTCAAGCGGTTGGCAGGGGTCAGGGCGGCTAGGAGCGCCAGCGTCGTGTACCAGAGTTCCACGGGGATCTCGAAGCCCAAAGCCTCGTTTACGGGCGCAGCGATGAGCGTGGAAACGGCCACGATGACGAAGGCGAGGGCGAGCAAATAGACGATATGGTAGATGGAGATCTCCCGTTTCTGCCAGTATTCCTCCACCGCCCCGGTCTCCCCGGAGGCTCCCCCATCCGGACGGCTGGGCTCGTCGTCGGGGCGTCCGCCGTAGAGGGAGGGGTAGAATCTCAGCAGAACCACCGGGATAAGGGCCGTCAGGACGAACCAGAGATTCGTCATCAGGGTGTCGGCGGCGGCACCCGTGGCGAACAGCGCGTCCGAGGTCCCCACCGCCTCTCCCACGGCGGCGTAGTTGACCCCCCCGCCGATGTAGCTCCCGGCGAACTGGCCCGAGATCTTCCAGGACTCCGGCCCTATGGCACCGGCCAGGAGCAGGCCGCCGACGAACGCCCCGACCATAGTGCCGACGGCCCCGAGCACGAAGGCCGTGATCGCGGGCCTGCCCAAGCGCCGCAGACTTCTCAGATCGGCAGTCATCAGGAGCAGCACGATGGCCAGCGGCACGGCGTAGTCCGAGGCGAAGACGTAGATAGGGTTGATCGTCTGCTGATCCCCGACCGGGATGGAGGGCGGTATGACCCGGAGGTTAACTAGGAGGGCGGCACCGGTGATGACCACTATCGCAGTGCCGAAAAAGGAGAAGAGCCGGAATCTGCGGTCGAGGAAGAAAGCCAGGGCGATCAGGACGGTGACGACCGCCCCGACGGCAAACGGATCGGCGAACACGGCTCCCCCGGTCATGACGTCCCCCTTCTCGCTAGAAGGCCACCCGATCGTATCTTAGGCAGGCGGCAGGAAGCGGGTCAAACTGAGACAGTGCCCCACCATCCTCCCTTCCAGACCGTTCAAACCCTACGTTGGTGGCCACGTAGTTGTAGCCGCCCCCCACGGCGGCCGAGGCCACGGGGACCGCGTACTTGAGGATGGTGCGCTGCAGGATCTTGAAGCCCAGCTTCCTCGCAAAGTCCTGGATCGCCCTCAGCACCTCCTTGCTGACGTACTTCTTCACAAGCGTTTTCGTCCCGCCCCCGGCCGCCTTGCTGGCCACCGTGCCGAGCATCTCCGCCGGCGCGATACCGAGTGCGTAGCCGAAGACCATAAGCACGTCCTCGGGGTCCTCCGGGTCGAGTCGGAGATCGTAGACGACGGAGAGGTCGAGCACCAACCGGAGTTGGATGCGGACGAGGTAGATCATCTCCGACCCGATAGCGCCCACGAACAACGGCGCGGTCATGCCGGCGGTGGTGAGGGTGGCGAGCTGGGTCGAGGTCGCCGCCGCCCCGGCCACCCCTCCGGCCACGGTCGCGTACCGGGCCGTCACCGAGATCAGTGCGTCCGCGATCTCGTCGGAAGAGAGACCCGGGTACTTCCGCCGGAAATACTCCGCCCGGGCGTTGCGGTCGTAGGCGTGGACGACCTTTTGCAGCAACTCGACGAACCACTGGCCACTCTTGAGCTGCTCTACGTCTAGGCCACCCGCTCACCGCCGAGGCCAAGCAGGACGCCGTCGGGGATCCGCCCCCACCCTTTGCCGGCGCGCATGAGGCCGGTCTCCGTGCTCCGCGTGCGCCCGAGCACGGCGTGGCGGATCTCGCGTTCGGTGATCCAGCGCGCGCCGTAGAGCGAGGAGCCGAGTATCGACAGCGAGAGCGTCACCACCCTCGTGTCGTGCTCGAGGTCGGCTAGGTCTATCCCGGCGGGCGGCAACCCCGTGCCGGACATGCGCGCGCCGGCCTCCGTGGCCCGGAAGACGCCGGGCTGGTTCCAGAGGATTCTCTCGTGACGGATCAGACCCAGACGCTTGAGCTTCCTGAGACGGCGGTAGACCGCGCTCTCCGAAGCCGGGTCGAACCCCTCTTCCCCACCGCCCGTGCCGAAAGCGAACCTCCCGACGTGGTGCACGGTGACTCTCCCGTGGGACACCACAAAGCGCAAGATGCGCTGATCCCTCGCCGTGAGCCTCACGCCGCCGGCCTTCGCCCCGCCGCCGTTCTTCGTCGCCTTCTCACCCGATCCGCCCATGACCTGCCTCCTTTGGGTGGTTCCTGCGATCTCACTTCCCGCTCCGAAAACCCGCCGAGCTTGCCTCCCCGTCCGCGCCCGGAGCCGACCTGTCCAAGGTTTCTCGCCGCGGGCATCTTTTCTCCTTTGGTACGGATGCTCGGGGAAAGCGCCGGGGTGTAGGGAGCGGCGGCCGTAAAGCCCATCGGTAAGCGAACATCTCGCCGCGCACGCCTCGGAACCCGTGATCTCGCGGGTGTTCATGTGCTCTGAACACCTTCTTGAACAAGCTCCTGGACACCTCCGGAGGCCGCGGGAGACGAGCGTCGTTCTTTCCCGGCTTCGGCGGAATGGGCGCGGGTCGGGACGCCCCAACGGTTCATCCGCTCCCCTCGCGCCGCCGGGCCGCGTCCGCGGCCTTCACTATGCCCGGCAGGCACTCCGCGGCGCGGACCTCGTGCCACTCTCCGGTGTCCGGGTCGCGAAGCGCTATCCAGACGGGATACTCGGACCACCGTATCTCCGGGTCCCTCCTGTCGGCTCGCTTTCCCCGGGGGTGCTCCCAACGTAGGAGTTGGATGAGGCTCGGCTTGTTCCGCGACAACGCCGCGCGCAGCTCCTCGGTGTCCGCTCCGGCGGGCACCTCCACGCGGAGCCGGTCGCCCTCGGCCTCGACGGAGATGTTCCGCCGGCGCAACTCCTCCAGCAAAGCCCGGGCGTTCACAGCGTGAACCTCACGCGCCCATCTCCCCCGGAGAGGGCCTGCGAACCGCCGACCGCATCGTCCGCACCGGCCGCCAGGCGCCCTTCCGACTCCGCCTTTGCACCAGCCTCGCGGTCGGTGCGGTCGGTAGAATCCGCGACCTTTCTTAGCGTCTTGGTCTTTCTCCTGGAATGTCCCTCGGTGTTCTCCTCGTACTCGATACCGGCGTCCCGCAGCGAGGGGGAGATGCGCTTGAGGCGGTTGCTGAGGGCGTTCGGGGCGCCGGGCCACGCCTTCGAGCGCCTCACCGCCTCGTCCGTCAGCTCTGCGAGTTTCGCGAGCAACTCCGTGGAGGTGCCGCTCCACTCGTCCCGGGTCGCCAGCAGGCGCCGGATCGCGACGGCCACCGGCTCGTCGTCGAGGGCCAGTTCGTTGGCCTCGGAGCGGTTGCCGGTGTAGGCGTCCATGAACGCGCCGGGCTCCCAGGGCAGGGCCTCCTCGGCGGCGGCCACCCACACCGCGAAGTCCGCCATGCGCGGGAGCTCTTTGAGCTGGACCCGGTCGAGGTTGCGCAGGGCGGCGCTGACCGCGTCGAGGAGGGCGCCGAGAACCCGCGGACGCGCCCCGTCGAGCTCGCGGTAGAAGTCGCGCTCGGTACGCTTGTTCTCCGGCGGGATGGGCGGCAGTTCCACGATCAGGCCGCGGTCCCTGAGATCCCCCGCGGATGCGAGGGCGTCTATACCGTTCAGGATCACCGGACGCTTCTGGGAGAAGATGACCTCCCGGTCGTCCGAGTAGAGCTCGCGGGTGGCGAAACCCCCGCCCGTCGCGAGGCGGCACAGGGCATCGGAGAGCCAGGGCCTCACACCGGAGAGGTTGTCCAGGGCGGGCGTCCAGTTGCCGCTCGCCGCGATGGCGAGATCCCTCTCGTCGCGCGGCGGAGACCGCAGAGCCTCGAACGCGGGGTCGACGAGCGAACGCAGCACCCTGACCGTGGTGCTCTTCGCGCTCCCCTGCTCGCCCTGCAACACCAGCACCGGGTACGGGCCGTCCGGGTTCAGGGCCCCGATCAGCCAGGCAACTACCAGCCTGAAGTCGTCCTCGTCCCGCACGTTCAACAGGGGCCGCAGCGTCTCCACGGTCCCGCCACCCTGCGGGCGGGGCAGCGGCGCGGCGTTGCCCTTGCGGACGAACCTCACGGGCAAGACCTGGCCGGAGACCACGCGCCAGCCCGACGCCGTGATCTCCACCGCCTCCCACCCCTCGTTGCACAGGTCCAGGTAGACGCCCCCCTCGTGCTTGGCGACCCGGACATACACCGGCCGCTCGGGACCCTCGAACGTCGCCCTGGCCGCGATGGTCGAGCGGGCGTCGGTCAACGCCTGCGCCCCGGGGGCCTTGCCCGTCTCGCCGTAGAACCGCTTCAGGAGCCACTGCCCGAAGCGCACGCCCTTGAGCGGCCAGTTCTCCCGGTGGCCCTCCACCTCCACCGTCGCGTAGCATTCGCCGTCGGGAGCGTGGAACAGTTCGGCCTGCCCGGCGTAGCCGATCAACATCTCGCTCTGGGTCGGCCCCCGGGCCGGCCGGCCACCGCCGCCCGCCGCCCCTATCTCCTGCTCCGGGGACGCCCCGCCCGCTTCGCGCCCGTTGAGGCTCACGTCCGGCAAGAATCCGCCTTCGTACTTTCCGGCTTCGTGTCGGGAGGCAAAGCGTTCCTACTCCTCACCGGGGCGGTACCTGTTCCGTTCGAGCCAGGCTTCGACGTCCTGCCGCCGGATGCGCCTTACCCTCCCGATCTTGTAGCTCGGGATCTCCCCACTCCTGAGCATCATGTAGCATTTGGTTCTACCCAAACCTAGCCAGAGAATCAGTTGATCCGTACTGAACCACTCGTTCTCGTGATTCTGCGTTTCCATGTGCCTCCTCTCCGGGTTCGCCCAAGTGCGCCCAATATCGGGTAGCGCCGTCGCGTGTTCAACGATAAAATTCAGATAGCCGTTAGGAAGGCGTTGACTTTGCGGGAGGATGGGTGCAACGGAGGCTTAGGGGCGAGGACTTTGCGGAATCCCAGGAGCTGGTGGGCGGAGCAGGCTCCTCGTTGGAGGTCTGCAAGGAATACGAACTGGGACAGGTACGGGGCGGAGAATCGCGCGCGAGGGAGGCGGAACCCGGCTTCTACCTGGAACCCAAATACGACCGCGAAGACCGGGATGCGTGGCGGTACTACGACCCGATACGAAAAGATCCCGGTCTCTTCTTCGAGTTCGCCCGGCTGCGGGAGAAGATGCGGCGGGAGCAGGCGCAGCCCAGCGAGATCGCACTAGATTGGGCCAACGAATACGGTCTCTTGGGCTGCAGCCGCGAGTTCTACCAGAATCGGCGCACCTTCGAGACGCAGGCCGTTCCGCACGAGTTTGTTGCGCACTTTTTCGAAGAGGTGGACAGGGCCGCCGGCATCCTGGCCTTTTACCAGGCCAGCCTGAATCAAGACGAGGACGCGATACTGCCCCTCGTGCGACAGTACCGGCCCTGGACGGAAGATCTCTTCGTGAGGTACATCGCCTCGGACGAGGCCGAACTGTACGGCGGCAGGCTGGGGTTTGCGCTCTATCTGGTGACCAGCGAGGTAGTGCGGATGGTCCACACCTTCGCGTTCCCGAAACTAACGCTCCACCCCGCCGGCCCCACAACACCCCCGGGACTGTCCAGCGGTTACGGGTATCTCACCCTGCTCGGCGCCATGTACCTGCAGATGTACTGGCTCGTTGCCGCCGGCGAGAAGCACGTCGCCTACTGCCGGCAGTGCGGAGACCTCATCCTTCTGACGGGCCGGGCGCCCGGCCCCGAAGGAAAGCCCAGAAAGCCCCGCCGGGACAGGCGCTACTGCGGAGACGCCTGCCGACAGCGCTACCACTACAGGAACGCCACCAAACCCAAACGCGAAGCGGAGCGTTCACAGCAGCAGTAGCGAACAACAACCTTCCCGCCCATCCAAGAAGGGCCGAGTCTTCGCACCGGCTTCGCGCCAACCTGCCAATAGCCGGCCCACATTTCGGGAAGGGCGGGTTTCCGTGTTTAGGGTTGCGAGTGGCGGATGTGTTGGAGTACGGTGCGGCTGAAATCCGGCACGGTGGCCGCCAGCCTCTCCTCCAGGACTCCCTCCAGGGTATCCGGGTGTCTCTGGAGCCGATCCGTCCAGCGCCTCAGGATCGCAACCATGCGATCGGGGTCTGCCTGTTCCCACTGATGCCGGAGGAACTCGTCCGGTCCCTGGGCGTCTATGTTGTAGGGCCCGAGGGAGCGAGGCGGGAAGTGCCTGAGGTTGTACGTCACGATCACGTCGGCGCCTCCGGTGAGCGCGGCGGCTAGAACGTGGCGGTCTTTCGGGTCGTTGGTCATGGCCGGGACGAGCGCGTGGTAGCCCGTGATCTCCGCGTCCTCGAAGTGCCGCTTCATGAGGGAGATCATACGGTCCACCTTCTCCCGGGCGGCGTCGTCGCGTCCCTCCTTGACGTTGCGGGCGACCTCGTCGAGGATCTCCGCGCTCCATCGGGGCTGATAGACGCCGGCCTGGGCGAGGCGTAGCAGCAAATCTCTCAAGTACGGTGGGTAGAGCACGTTGGCGTCCAGCAGGGCTACGAAGGGCACCGCGGGGCAGAAACCTTACTCGTCGTAGAGGCCGAGCTCGTCGGAGATGCGGGTGATCTCGTCCAGCGCTTCGAGCCTCTCCCGGTCACGTCCCTCCTTGTATACGAGCAGGTCTTCGAGGACCACCCGGCGGTGGGAGCCCGCGCGATGGTAGGGGATCTCCCCACGCTCAAGCAGCTTCACCAGGTGCGGTCGCGACACGTTCAGGAGGTCGGCCGCCTGCTGTGAGGAGAGCTCGGCCTTGACAGGCAGGACCCGGACGGCGTTGCCACGCGCCATCTCGTGCACCACCTGCTCCAGAACCCTGTAAACGGAATGCGGCAAGGGCAGTTCGTGCCCCGAAGGGCTCCTGAGAACGGCCTTCCCCCGAGCGAGAGCCAGCACCTCGTCCAACTCTTTCACCGTGCCCGCGTCACGGTCCGGCACCAACACGGGATCCCTCTCTCGCACGTCCGTCATCAACCCCACCTCTCGTCGGCTTCGCCCGTACCCGGCCCGTACCCGTAGTATACCCTCTAACCGCAATAAGCGAAACAGGTTGACCCCTACGTCGCGCGAACCCTGCGTCTGTTCTTTTCCGATTGGTGGGTGCGGCCTGGTAGGACTGTAGACTACATTTGTGGCTAATCGATCTACGCGCGGAGGCAAGCCGATGAAGTTCGTGAGCTCCAGGGAGATACGGATCGACCCCGAGCCCATCTTCGGGGCGGCGGAGGAAGGGGACGAGATAATCATCACCTCGCGGGGCAAGCCGGTGGCGCTGCTGGTTGGCGTGGACGACGACGACCTGGAGGAGACGGTGCGCCTCTTCAGGCGCGCCAAGGCCCGGGCCGCGGTCTCCCGGATGCGCCGGGCCGCGGCACGCGAAGGCTCGGCCGGCATGGACCGGGCGGAGATAGAGGCGGAGATTGGGGTGGCGAGAAACGAGCGCGCCGCGCGGTGAGCGGGTGGAGGGTCGTGCTGGACACCGACGTTGTGTTCACCGAAGGAGGAGGCGGCGATGGGTAAACGCGGCAACGGCGAGGGCTCCATCACCAGGCGTAAGGACGGGCGCTGGTGGGGACGGCACACGGTCCGCACCCCCGAAGGCCCGAAGCAGAGGGCGGTCTACGGGAAGACCCGCGCCGACGTGGCGGCCAAGCTGCGCAAGGCGATGTCCGAGGCCGACGTCGGCCTCGTCTTCGACGCCGGGAGCGTCACGGTGGGCGAGTACCTGGACGGATGGCTCTCCGACTGCGTGCTCCCGTTGGTGGAGGCCGGCAAGCTGGAGCACAGCACCCACGTCCGCTACGCCGGCATCGTGCGCAACCACCTCGTCCCTTCCATCGGGAAGAGGAAGCTCAATGACCTCGGCCGCCCCGAGGTCCGCAGGCTCTACAGGGAGAAGGCGAAAGGGCTCTCCCCCCGCTCCGTGGACTACCTGCACGTCACCTTGCAGAAGGCCCTGAAGCAGGCCGTCAGGGACGATCTCGTGCCCCGCAACGTCGCCGAGGGCGAGAGGCCACGCAGCAGCCGCAGCAGGGAGGAGGCGAAGGCCTTTTCGGCGGATCAGGTCAGGGCGCTGCTGGGGGAGGCGGCCGGCACCCGCAACCACGCCCTCTACGCCGTCGCGGTCCACACGGGGCTGCGCCAGGGCGAGCTCCTCGGGCTCGGGTGGGACGACGTCGACCTGGACGGCAACACGCCCAAGATGTCCGTCCGCCGCGCGCTGAAGGTAACCTCAGGCGGCCTGGGCTTCGGGGCGCCGAAGAACAAGGCCAGCCCCGCTCCGTGCGCCTAAACAAGTCGGCGACCGCGGCGCTCAAAGAGCACCGGCTGCGCCAGAAGGAGGAGCGGCTGCGCGCCCCGGGGTGGCGGGACCACGGCCTCGTCTTCCCGAACACGGCGGGCGGGCCGATGGACCACAACAACCTGTACCAGCGGGACTACAAGAGGTTGCTCAAGGCCGCCGGTTTGGACGGCCAGGGGTTCACGTTCCACACGCTGCGCCACACCTTCGCGACGGGGCTCTTCCTGCGGGGGGAGCACCCGAAGAAGGTCCAGTCGCTGCTCGGACACTCCAGCAT
Organism: uncultured Rubrobacteraceae bacterium; assembly: GCA_902805985.1. Lineage (GTDB taxonomy): Bacteria > Actinomycetota > Rubrobacteria > Rubrobacterales > Rubrobacteraceae > Rubrobacter_D. Next base: position 4,815 of record CADCUW010000354.1, on the reverse strand, counting down.
TGTGCAGACGATGGACACCTACTCGCACCTGATCGACGATGTGGGCGGCGACGCGGTGGACGGCCTGGACGAGGCCTTCGGATAGCGATCGCTCGGACAACATTCTTTTGCAGCGGAGCCCATCGGCCGTCCTGAGCTGGGTGAAAATCAACCAGTGCGTGGTTGATTTTCACCCACGTTGGGGGATGGACGGCACGGCATGCAACACGCCTCTGTGGCGGGAGGACGAGTGTCAAGGAGAGTAGCCTAAGCTGGTCCTGTACATGCTCAACCACTCCTGGTCCAGGCTGCTCCTTATCGTCCGGTCTCGCTTGAGGCTCTCCTTTACCCAGGCCATCGTCGCGGGGAAAAGCGCCAGCATCTGCGCCCAGTTCAGAGCCAGCGGATTCATGCCGAAGATCGCCCCCGTCTTGAGCAGGTTCCCGGAGGCGGCTATCGTGTGCGCCAGCAGCAGCATCGAGGTCAGTTTCGCTTTCGCAGATTCTGGCTCCTCCCCGCTCTCGTAGCTCCGGCACAGCCACCACCCGCGGACGATCATCTCGACGGAGGCAGGCACTACGCCCATCGTGACGAAGTGCCGCAGGTCGTAGCCGTGGGCGTACATGTACCGGGCCACGTCGGTCCATGAGACCCTCTCCCCCGATGGCCCCAGGACGAACGGCGACTTCGCCTTGACGAGCTGCAGCAAGGTGAAGAGCGGCGGCGGGATGCCGGCGCTCGTGCCCACATCCGAGATGAGGTGGAGAAAGACCTTCAGGAAGGCGACCGTCAAGCTTCCCGGACTCATCGAGGTCCCGAGCCGTACCACGTCACCGTGCTTGTCGATGTACGTGCCCGCGCCGCTCATGATGTCTTTGACCCCGAACACGAACCCAAGGACGGGGTCGTGCCCGGGGCTCATCAGCCGGTGGACCTTCGGCCTCAATCCGTCCACGGCATCCCCTATCGACAGATCGTAGGGCACCTTCGCGGCTCCTTCGAAGCGCCGAAGGTAGTCCCGGTGGACGGACTCCGAGTTCTCCCTGAGCCACTTGGTGAGGGGCGACCCTTGCTGCATCTTGCCCAGGAAGGCGCCGTCCGTCGGTATCCTCACCAGGAATACGTCGAGCAAGGTCGCGACGAACCCGGCGAGGATCACGACCATGTAGTCGGTCTCGTTCCAGGCCACGTCCCCGAAGTCGCCCTTGTAGCGTCTCTCGATCTCGGCGACCTCGGGGGAGCCCAGCACCTGGAGCAGAGGGTCCCTGTCCGGGTCCAGTCCTGCCTCCGCTAAGTAGGCCTCGGCCAGATTCACCAAGCTCCGGAAGTCGTCGTTACGCCCGGGATGGGTTTCCCGGGGCTCCGTCGGCGTGGAAGCGGCCGGGCTTGCGGGGCCGATGGCGGTCTCCGGCCCGCGCAGCTCCGCTCCGAGCGAAAGCAACACCTTCCGGGTCTTGGCGAAGTCCGCGTCTAAGGAATCGATCTCCGCCGAGATGCCGCGCTCGACGCCCAGGTAGTGCTCCAGGCCCATGTCGAGCTCTTCGTAACGGCTCCTGACCTCCCGGAGACGGAGCCGCTGGTATGCCGCGACCTCCGCGAAGGGCTCAGACCGCATGCTGGGCACTCCTGGCCTCCAGGTCCCCCTTCTCTTGTTGCAGCTCGGCCAGGGCGGCGTTGAACATCCGCAGGTCACCGTTCAGGCGGGCAAGCTCCGCCTCGTTCCGGTCGGACCTGGACACGTACTCCGCGAGCTTCAGGCCGATGCCGGTCACGTCCTCAGTCAGGTCCTCTATCGCCCCCTGGTGCCGCTTGACGACCTCCTGGATCATGCGCTCCCGCTGCTTCTTAAGCTCTCTATCCTTACCGCCAAGGAGCCACTTCGCCCCCGCGTACACCGCCACCCCCAGGACGACCACGGCGCCTATACCGGTGACCATCGCGCTCAGACCCAGGACGCCGCCCAGCCCGAGCGCCGCAAGACCGGACGTGATGCCCGCCGCGCTCAGGCCGACCACGCTGCCGCTGAAGAACAGCGCCGTTATGGGCACGCTCGCCGCCGTCGCGACCGCCGCTATGTCTTTGACGCTCTTTTCGAGCTCGCTCGCGCTGACGTCGCCCTTGATGAGGGCCTCCTCGTACTCGACGGTCTTGGCGGCGAGTTCGATGACCCGCTCGGCCCTCTCCCCGAAGCGCGCTTCCGCGACCGCCCTTATGCTTTCCTCCTCCGGGGGCAGCACTGCCCCGTCCGCCCGCGAGACCTGCGTCATGTCCTTGATGAGGGAGACGGCGACCTCGTCTTCGTTGTCCGGTACTTCGGAGACGACCTCTTCGACCAGACGGACCAGGTCCTCAGCCCCGACCTCTACCCCATCCAACGAGCGTCTGACTTCTTCGCGCGAGTCCGAGCCGAGGCCGACGCGGGACATGAACACGTACAGATACTGGACCTCCCGCGGGTCCAGCCTTCCGTCGATGAGGCACTGGGCCGCGAGCACCCGCGCGTAAAGCGCCCTCACCTCCTCCGGCCTCGCTTCCAGCGCGACGGTCTCGGTCGGCCCTCGCGGGGTCCCCCCCTCGGCCGACGCCCGCGCTTTGCCCCACAGGTCCTTGAGCTCCGACTCGGCCCCGTTGATCGCTTCTGTCGCCCTCCTGTCCCACTCCTCGAACGTCCGATCCACGGTTTCCCTCCTACTCGTCCCGTCGGTGCTGTACGCGTGGCAGATGGTGCCTCTTCACGATCAACCCACTCGCCCTCCGTAATGCTGACGTGGGAACGGAAAGCGTGCCACAACGCACCGTCCGCGGCCACTTCGGACGCGCGAACACCCGCCTAAGGCGGGCGGGGGCGGTTCGCTGCCTGCTCCGTAGCTTCCCTGTGGCCCAGGTTTCGCGACTCGGAGCGTCCACTCGCCACACCCCCATAATCCGATGACAGACGCATCAAGAAGGACGTTTTCGCGACGGGCTAGAGTCAGGTTAGAGTCAAAAGGCCCCGGCGCAAAAACCGAGACCTACGTTTTACCTGCAAAAGAGGGGGTGACCGACGGGGCTCGAACCCGCGACCTTCGGAGCCACAATCCGCCGACAACCGTCTCCGGGTATTGCCATACGTTGCAGAAACCGCTCATCTAAGCCGATTTTGTTGCTTGCGGTTGCCCACCGTTTCTGCGTATTGCGCGCTCGGTGGTGTCAGAGGTGGTGTCAACCCTTCCGGTATCCGGCAGGGAGCATCCTTGTTCGTGCTCCCTACATGTTCTAATGGGTACTCGCCTCTCGTAAGGATCATAAGCTGCGCTTCTCCCTCACTGGACAGAACTATGCGAGATGTTGCATACGACCTTCGGAGAACTACTCCTTCCACGTAATCGAGCGCATATGGGTGCGAGACGAGGCATCGGTGGTACAAAGATGGGGTCACAGGGGACGCTAGGTATCGGCCCCGAGCGCGTACTCGACCGCCCCGTCGAAACTCATCCCTCGCCCCCGCCCCCACGCCTCCTCGAAGGCCTTCGCGCCTAGGCTGGCGCGCGCCTCGGCGATGGCGCGTTCCCGCAGTGAGGGGTCCGGGGCGTAGTAGTTGTGGACACGTGCCCCGACCTCCTCTAGCAAAGCTTCGGCCGTCCCCAGCAGGGTTGCGGAGCGCTTAGCCTCGTCCCGAAAGGCGGCCACCGCCGCGAGGGCGTCCAGGAAGTGCGCCAGGTTGGCCCGGTCCTTCGTCCGCCCGGAGAGATCTATCCCTTCCTCTAGGGTGCGGGACGCGAGCTCGAGATCGCCCCGGGTTAGCGCCAGCTGGGCCAGGTTGTACAGCCCCACGTAGGTGGCCATAGGGTTTGCCGTACGACGGGCGACCTCCAGCCCCTCCTCGAACATCCGCTGCGCCCCGCCGAGGTCGCCCCGCGCGAGCATCGTCGTCCCGAGGAACACGCGCGTCACGGAAACCACGCTTGTAGGGTCTTCGTAGTCGTGCCCCTCCGAGGGCGGATCCTCTTCGTAGCGCTCCAGGAGCGAGAGGGCCTTCTCCATGCGGGAGGCCGCCGCCCCGAAATCCAGGCGGACCATCTCGACGACCCCCAGCCCGCCCCACGCGAAGGCCTCCGCCAGGATGTCTCCCTCGCCCTGGGAGAGGCGCAGGGTTTCTTGCCAACCCCCCTCGGCGGCGGGATAGTCCCCTTGCGCGAAGGCCATAGCCGCGGCGGCGTGGTGGGCCCTGGCCCGCAGCTTGGGCGGAAGCGGGCCTTCGAGCGTCGCCTCCGCCCAGCGGCGCCCCTCCCGGTGGTACCCGCGCAAGAACCAGAACGAGTTCAGCATCCAGCCGAACCGCGCGGCGGTCGCCTCCTCCCCCGCCCCCAGCGCCCAGCCCATGGCCGCCTGCAGGTTGCCGTTCTCCCGCTCGAGCCTCTCCAGCCACTCACCCTGCCCCGGGCCCCACATCTCGGAAGCCGCACGCCGGGAGAGGGCCAGGAAGAACGCGGCGTGCCCGCGCAGGACGCCTTGCGCCTCCCCGCTTTGCTCCAGCTTCTCCCTGGCGTACTGCCTCACCGGCTCTAGCATCCCGTAGCGGGCCTCGCCGCCCGCATCCGGGTCCACCGTCACCATCGACTGCTCCACCAGCCCGCCCAGCAGGTCGAGCACGTCCTCCCCCCCTGCGTTTCCCACCGCGTCGGGCCCAGCCCCCACCGCCTCGGCCGCCTCCAGCGTGAACCCCCCGGCAAACACGGAGAGGCGGCCGAGCAGGCCACGCTCCGGTTCGGAGAGCAGCCCGAAGCTCCAGTCCAGCGTCGCCCGCATCGTGCGCTGCCTCTCGGGCAGGTCGCGGGCCCAGGCCGTCGAGAGCGC
>CADCUW010000353.1 GCA_902805985.1 uncultured Rubrobacteraceae bacterium | reverse complement strand
TGACGAGCAGGTCGGCGCCGGCCAGCGCCAGGGAGCGGGCCACCTCTGGGAACTCGACGTCAAAGCAGATCATAAGCCCGGCCTTGATCCCATCGAGCTCCACTACCAATAGCTCGTCCCCGGCTACGAAGGCTACCCGCTCGTCGCCGAAGAGGTGCGTCTTGCGGTAGGAACCTACTACTTCTCCGTACCGGTCCAGGCAGACGGCGGAGTTGGCGATCCCTCCCGGGACCCGTTCGTGCAGGCCGAAGACCACGGCCGCCTCGCCCGCCCGCGCCAGCCGCGCCGTCTCCCCCACCTCCGGCCCGTCGAGGTCAAGCGCGAGGTTGTCGATACCGTCCGTCGCGTAGCCGCCCAGGAACAGTTCGGGGAAGACGAACAGGTCTGCCCCGTGGTACCGGTCGAGGATGCCCCTGGCCGTCTCGACGTTCGCTTCCACGTCCCGCAGTCTCGGGTTGAGTTGCGCGAGGACCGCATTCAGTATCTTCACGGTCCATCCTCGTACCGGATAATGGTCCGTAACCCGGCGACGCGGCGGAGGTCGTCGAGCGCTCCGTCCACGGCGTCGAGCGTGGTGGTCCGTCCGACGAGGCGGTCCAGCGGGAGACGGCCGGAGGCGTAGAGGCGTGCCAGCCGGGGAAAGTCCACCGACGGCACGCTGCTGCCGTAGTTGCAGCCGAGGATGCGTTTCCCGCCGTCGGCGAGGTCGAACGGGTCGAGGGGGACGGCGACGCCCTCGGCGGGCATGCCGACGATCACGGCCTGCCCGCCGCGGCGGACGAGCGAGGGCAACATCTCTATCGTCGCCGCCCGCCCGATGGCCTCGAAGGCGTGGTCGGCACCCCATCCGGTAATGGAGCGGACGTGGTCCCCAGAGCCCGAGTCGTCGCCCCTGAGCGCGTGCGCCGCGCCGAGTTCGCGGGCCAGCGCGAGGCGTTCGTCCGAGAGGTCCACCGCGACTATCGGGTCAGCGCCGACCAGACCGAGGCCGAGCAGGATCGCCTGCCCGACGCCCCCGCACCCGACCACGACGGCCGAATCGCCGGGCCGAACTTGCGCCGTATTGACCACCGCCCCGACCCCGGTCGTGACGGCGCACCCGATCAGGGCCGCCACGGAGAACGGCACCTCATCCGGTATCTTTACGGCCGCTGACTCCGGGACCACCGTCGCCTCCGAGAAGGTGCCGAGGCCCAGGAAGGCCGGCACGGGCGTCCCGGCGGACGAAACGAAGCTCGTCGTGCCGTCGGGCAACGTGTTCTCCAACGATCTGGTGTTCTGGCAGAGCCAGACCCGGCCCCCGGCGCAGTTGCGGCACCGCCGGCAAGGGGCGAACCACGAGAGCACGACCCGGTCTCCGGGCCGGACGTCCCTTACGCCCGGCCCCACGTCCTCGACGATTCCGGAGCCTTCATGTCCGAGGACGAGCGGGCCTTGGACCGTCCAGTCCCCGTCAGCGACGTGGAGGTCGGAGCCGCAGACGCCGCTCGCCCGCAGCCGCACCCGAACCAGGTCGTCGCGCACCTTCGCTAGACGCAGTTCCCCGTCGGCGAGCGCCTCGCCCGGGGTGTAGAAGATCCTGGCCCTAACGGTCTGGGGCGTCGCCGTCAAACGAAGGGGGCTCCGGTCGGGTCGCCTTCGAGCGCCTGCTCGCTGGCGCGGACCCTGGCGTTCTCCGCCTCGACGTCGAGGGAGCGGCTGAGGAGGTAGTAGGTAGCGCCCGAGACCACGAGGCCGACGAGCCAGGCTACGTCGATGCCCTGGATGGCGTTGCCGAGGGGGGCGGTCCAGATGCCGGGGAGGACCCAGAACGCCACGCTGGCGGCGAGGCCCACGAGGAAGGCGGTAATGCCGCGCCAAGCCCAGGTGCCGTAGAGGCCGCCCGGGACGAAGAGCTCGGTGATCGCGTACCGGCCGTGGCGGACGAAGAAGTAGTCTATGAGGTTGACCGCCGTCCACGGTGAGAGCAGGTAGAGCATCATGATGAGCGCCGCGAAGAGCACGTCCACGGCCCCCGCGGAGATGCTCAAAGAGACGACGACCCACAGCACCGCGAGCGCGAGGATGGTCACCACCCGCAGCCGCCGGGTCGGCTCCACCTTCCTCACGGCGTCGATGGCGGTTACGGTCGTGAGCATCGCGCCGTAGGCGTTTATGCCCATCGTCGCCACCAGTGCCGCCACCGAGGAGAGCGCGAGGACGACGCCAAGGCCCGTGAAGACCGCGTCCCCGGCGTCGCGCAGCGAGACGAGCGCGTCGGTTGCGTCCAGGCGGGTGGCGAGCCAGGCCCCGAGCGCTATAAGCCAGACCGCCGAGCCCGAGGCCCCGAAGAAGACGGCCGCGATGATCGCGCGGGGTCGGGTGTTGCGGGGCAGGTAGCGCGAGTAGTCAGAGACGTACGGCGCGTAGGTGATGTTGTAGGAGGCGCTCGCCGTGAACTGGGCCATGAAGGCGATCAGGGTGAACCCGCCCGGCGACGAGCCGCTCCCCCCGGCGCCACCCAGAAAGATCGCCACCGTCAGGATCACGTACAGCGGCAACGACACGTAGAAGAGCACCCGGAACAACGTGTGCAAATAATCGTGCCCGTAGATGGCGAAGAGGGCCGCTATCGCCGCTATCGCCACGATGACGACCGGCCCGCTCCACCCGAAGAGCCCCCCGAGGCCCGCGGAGATCAGCACCGAATCGACCACGTTGAACGCCACGAACGTGAAGAAGGTCGCCACCAGCGGCAGCAACACGCCCCGGTAGCCGAACTGCCCCCTCGACTGGACCATCTGCGGCAGCCCGAGCTGCGCGCCCTGGATCGCGTGAAACGCCATAAAAAGCGTCCCGAACAGGATACCCAGCGTCGCCGCGAGGATGGTCCACCCTAGAGAGAGCCCGAGCCCTGGCCCTATGAACCCTATCGTGATCGTAAAGAACTGGAAGTTTCCCAGGAACCAGAAGGGCCCCTGGTGCCACACCTTCCCGTGTCGCTCGTTCTCCGGCACGTAGTCGATGGAACGGCGCTCTATCTGCCGCCCCAACCCCTCCCGACCCTCCGCGCTAGCCGCCATCTCCCGCTCCTCCAGCCCGCACGCGGGCATTCCAGTCAACCTTCATCGTTCCAATGTATAGAGGCGGCGAACGCCGGTCAATGGGCAGGGCCTACGGCCCGTTCGTAGGCGTGCCCGAAGCGGTAGAGGGTGGCCTCGTCGAAGGCGCTCCCGACGAGTTGCAGCCCGACGGGGAGGCCGGCCTCGGTAGTCCCGCACGGTACGGAGAGGCTCGGAAGCCCGTTCATGTTGGTCGGGCCCGTGAGGCGGGTGAGGGCCGAGTAGACTGCCTCGGCGTGGCCGTTGATGGAGATCTGCCTCTGCCCGATCTCGGTGGCCGGGATTGGGACGCTCGGGGCAAGGATGACGTCAACCTCTTCCAGCACCGCCTCGAACTCCCGGCGCGACAGGAGCTTTCTCACCTGGGCGTTCGCGTACCTGTACGCCCGGAGCTCCTCTCCTTTGAGCAGCCGCTCCAGCCCCTGGTCGTCGAACTTGTCGGGGTCTGACCTCAACCGCTCCTCGTGGACGGCGTAGGCCTCCGCGGCGAGGGTGAGGCGCTGGGCGTGCAGGGTCTCCCAGACGTTCGGGACTTCGACCTCGCGCACCTCGGCGCCGAGGCTCTGGAGAGTCTCGACGGCCTGCCGCACCCGCGCCTCGACCTCGACCTCGACGTGCTCGAAGAAGAAGCCCGTCGGGACGCCGACGACGGCTCCCCAGACGCCGCGGTCCAGGTCGCGGGCGAAGTCCTCTTCGGGACGGTCTACGGAGTACGGGTCCATCGGGTCGTGGCCGGCGAGGACGGAGAGGAAGAGCGCGTTGTCCTCCACGGTGCGGGTGAGGGGGCCGACGTGGTCCAGGGTCTGGGCCAGGGGGAAGACGCCACCTTTGCCGACGCGCCCGAAGGTCGGCTTCATCCCGGCCACGCCGCAGAGGGCGGCCGGGATGCGGATCGAGCCGCCCGTATCCGAGCCTATGGCGCCGTAGAGGAGGCCGGCGGCAACGGCAGCGCCCGACCCGCCCGAGGAGCCGCCGGAGATCCTGCCCGGATCGTGAGGATTCCTCGTCGGCCCGAAGAAGGAGCGGTCCGCCGTCGGCCCGTAGGCGAACTCGTGGGTGTTCGTCTTCCCGAGAAGCACGCTCCCCGCCTGGCGGAGCCTCAGCGCGACCGCTGCATCCCGGTCAGGGACGTGATGCTCGAAGAACGCCGAGGCCATCGTGGTGCGGACGCCCGCCGTGTCGACGAGGTCCTTGATGCCGACGGGCACCCCGTGCAGCGGGCCGCGGTACGCGCCGGCCGAGATCTCCGTCTCAGCCCGCCGCGCGTCCTCCATCGCCCGCTCCGCCGTCACCGTGATGAACGCGTTTGTCCCGTCGGACTCTATCCGCGCGAGCAGCGCCTCCGTGACCTCGACCGGCGAGATCTCCCGCGTCCGCAGGGCGCGCGAAAGCCCCGTGAGTGACCCCGGAAGCTCCGTTCTACGTACCAAAACCACTCCTCCCCCGACGAACCCAAACCCAGTATCTCACAGCCGGGGGTCTATCCTCCGAGACTCGTCCGGCGTTGAGATTTTAGGTTTTGAGGGTCGAGGTTTTGAGGGTCGAGGTTTTGAAGTGTTCCAGAACGAGGCCGGCGCGAAAATGCGGTCCTCGGGCCAATTCACGACTTCGGGCCCGGGCCACGCATCGCGCCCCTCATGCCTCAAAACCTCGAACCTTCTTATCCTTTATCATCCGCGGGTGATTTCTCGTGCCACAAAGGCGTTCAGGGGGTTCGACC
>CADCUW010000352.1 GCA_902805985.1 uncultured Rubrobacteraceae bacterium | reverse complement strand
GCGGCGTAATCGGCGTTCGTCGTGGAGACTCGTCGAGGTTTCTTTGTTCGTACCTGACCGAGTTCACGTTCTACAAAGTCAAAGCGGACGGGTGAGGACGAGCGGCTTGTCGCGACTGCCTGCCATGATCCCCCCGTCCTACCAGTCATGACCCACCGCCCCGATTTCAGTAGCAGTTGGGCCAAACTCGCCCGTGCGAGAACGCACCGCGATGCCCTTGAGCGAGAGCCCGACGACCTGTTTCGGGTCGAAGGCGACAGAATAGGACTTGGCTGCCAGTACGATCCGAAAAGCGGCTACCATCTGTTCCGGGTCAATACTATGCCAGACGCCGCGATCTTGGATTGGTCGCTGCTTCTTGGGGATTGCATTCACAATCTCCGGGGGGCTTTGGACCACTTGGTTTGGCAACTAGCCATTTTCGGCAACGGGGGGCGAGAGCCGACGCGCCGGGAGCGTAAGAGTGTCCAGTTCCCTATCCTTGACGGCCCTCGCAACCCCGAGCCTGCCCCCGAGAACTTCGAGGCGCATGCTAGAGGGCCGTTGCGGTTCCTCGTTCCTCGCCACCGGGCAATAATCGAGGGGCACCAACCTTACAAGGGGTGGCACGGGCGTTGGATTCACCCCTTCTTGCAGTTGCGAGAGCTGTCCAACGAGGACAAACACCGAGCCGTCAGTCCAGTACTGTGCTCCAACAGGGATATTTTCATCCATCCCGATCCCTTCGGGGACACCATACTTAACGTGCAATTCATGGAGGCGGGGATACCTCTGGAACGCGACACAGTCGTGGCGTGGGCCACCACAGATCCCCCGGAAGTCCAGTATAACGTAGAGGTGGCAGGTGAGGCCGTCCCTTTCGTAACCATCCCCGATTCCCTTAGCAGTTGGATAACGCTCTTTCCAGTACTCGACGAGATCGCAGCGTTCGTCGCGAATGTCATCCGCGATTTTGAGCCACTCCCTTAGTCGCTCCCTATGCTTACTATTCAGGGGCACCATCTACTCTCTTCGGTGTACTGCCTTCGAGGGGATAAGCGCCTTGACATTTGTCGTAACCACGGTTACGCTGCTCGCGTTGTTCACTTAACAGATGGAGATTGGATTGGCGACTGGGGTGGCAGAAGGGGCGAGGGGGACCAAGCCGGTCGGTTTCTGGGAGGCCTTCTGGTTCTGGGTGAAGCTCGGATTTATCAACTTCGGGGGGCCTGCGGGGCAGATCGCGATCATGCACCGCGAGCTTGTGGACGAGAAGCGATGGGTCTCCGAGGGGCAGTACCTGAGGACGCTGAATTTCTGCATGCTCCTTCCGGGGCCCGAGGCCCAGCAGGTGGCTACCTATATAGGGTGGAGGCTGCATGGGACGCTGGGAGGCATCGTCGCGGGTTCGTTCTTCGTGATCCCGTCCATCTTCGTTCTGTTGCTGCTCTCCTATCTTGCGGTGGCCCACTCTGACGTGCCGGCGATCAGGGGCCTGCTCTACGGCGTGCAGCCCGTGGTCATCGCCATCGTGGTAGAAGCCGTGATGCGCATAGGGAAGCGGGCGTTGGGGCACGCGGCGCTGTGGGCCTTCGCGGTGGCGGCCTTCATCGCGCTGTACTTCCTTTCCGTTCCGTTCCCCCTGGTGGTGGTCGCCGCCGCCGTCGGCGGGGTGGTGTTGCAGCGCTTCGTGCCCCAGGCGTTCCGGGGCGGGGGGCACGGCGCGGCCGAGGAGGAGTCCGCGGTGGACCGGGCGGATCCCGCCGCTCGGCCGTCTGCGCTGCGCAACCTGAGGCTCGTCGGGACGTTCGCCCTGCTGTGGGCCTTGCCCGTGGGGGCGGTCTGGATCTGGCGCGGCGGGGACGACGTGCTCGTGCGGGAGGCCCTCTTCTTCACGGGGGCCGCTTTCGTGACCTTCGGCGGGGCCTACGCGGTCCTGAGCTACATCTCAAACGTCGCCGTCAACAACTACGGGTGGCTGACGGCCGACCAGATGGTGCAGGGCCTCGGGCTCGCCGAGTCCACGCCCGGCCCGCTCATCATGGTCACCCAGTACGTCGGGTTTTTAGGGGCGTGGAACAAAGCGCCGGAGGGCTTCGATCCCCTGCTCTACGGGACGCTCGGGGCCCTGCTGACCACCTACGTCACGTTCTTGCCGTGCTTTATGTTTATCTTCCTGCTCGCGCCCTACATCGAGCTTCTGGCGGGGAACGAGAAGATCCGGGCCGCGCTTACGGGGGTTACCGCCGCGGTTGTCGGCGTGATCGCCAACCTCGCCGTATTCTTTGCCACCAGGGTCCTGTTCCCCGAAGGGGTCTCTTTGGGCGGCCTCGACGTCTTCGCCCTGGTCGTGGCGGTCGTCTCCTTCGTGGTGCTGCAGAGGTTCAAGACGCCAATCTACATTATGGTGCCGATCGGCGCCCTGCTGGGCATGGCGTGGACGCTCCTATAGGAGGCACAGGCGGGGACAGAAAGGGGTTTGACGTGGTGACGCAAGGGGGCATCGACGCCAGGACGTTGAGGGATATGCTGGGGCGCGGCGAGGGTCTCACGGTGGTGGACGTGCGCAAGAGGGAGGAGCACGAGCGGGGGTCGGTGCCCGACGCCGTGAACTACGACGCCTACGGCGCCCTGAACGCCGGCGACGGGCGGGCCATGGAGGGGCTAGAGCTGCCCTTAGGGGCGCGGGTCGTAACTGTGTGCAACCGTGGCCGCGCCGCAGCCGTAGCCGCCGAGCAGTTGCGGAAGCGGGGACACGATGCAGTCCACCTCGAGGGCGGGATGGACGCCTGGAGGTCTTCCTCCTGACGAGACCACGCTGGGTGCTGCTCGTCTACCGCATCCCGCGGGAGCCCTCGCGCCACCGCGTGGCCGTGTGGCGCAAGCTCAGGGACCTCGGCGCCCTCTACCTGCAGGACGGGGTGGCCGCGCTGCCGGAGGACGCCGTCACCCGCGAGCAGATGGAGTGGCTCCAGCTCCGCGTCAGGGAGGCCGGCGGCGAGGCGACCCTGTGGGAGGCCCGGCCCGGGACGGTTGCCGAGGAGGGAGAGCTGGTGGGGACCTTCCGCGCCGCACGCGAGGAGGCGTACAGGGACCTCATCGCGGGAGCCGAGCGCGTCCGCCGCAAGGCGGAGATGGGTGGCGGCGCGGCGCTCGTGGAGCCGCTAGGCAAGCTGGAGCGCGCGTTCAGGGCGGAGCGGAGGCGGGACTACTTCCGTTCGCCGCTCAGGGCCGAGGCCCGGGACGCCCTCAGGGCCGCCCGCCGGGCGGTGAGGGAGGAGTCGAAGGACGAGGAGGCGCGCGTCGCGGAGGGCGGGCGGTAGTGCTCTGGGCCACCCGCAGGGGATGCCACGTCGACCGGACGGCGTGCGTGTGGTTGATCCGGCGCTACCTCGACGAGGGGGCCGCCTTCCACTTTTTCGGGGACCCGGCCGAGGCGCCAGAGGAGGCGGAGCTCTTCGACGTGGCCGGAGCGCGGCTCTCGCACCGCGGGGACGACTGCTCCTTCGAGACCTTCCTGAAGGAATACGGGCTCGCGGACGCCGTGCTGGGCGAGATAGCCGAGATCGTCCACGACGCCGACCTGATGGACGAGAAGTACGGCCGTCCCGAATCCGACGGCCTGGACGCCATCGTCAGGGGGATGCAACTGGCCCTCCCAGACGACGAGGCCCTCACCCAACATACCGATAGGCTCTACGACGGCCTCTACGCTTTCTTGCGCCGGGAGACCCTCTAACTTGGTGAATACGAAGATCCGGGTGCGCGGGTTGCGCTACGCGGTCGGCGGGGCGGAGATCCTCAAGGGCGTCGACGCGGAGGTTCCGGACGGGAAGATCACCGCCCTCGTAGGACTGTCGGGGGCGGGCAAGAGCACCCTTCTGCGCGCCGTGAACCGGCTGATCGAACCGACCGCGGGCGAGATCTTCCTCGACGGGCAACCGACGGACGGGATGGACCTCCTGAGGCTGCGGCGTCGGGTCGGGATGGTCTTCCAACTCCCGGCCCTCTTCGGCCGGTCGGTCGAGGAGGCCATCCTCTACGGTGCGCGCCTCGCCGGGCTGCCCGCGGACGCGGCGCGCCTGCTGGAGTTGGTGGGCCTGGACCGTTCGCTGGCGTCGCGGGAGCCCGAGACCCTCTCCGTCGGCCAGCAGCAGCGGGTCTCCATAGCCAGGGCCCTCGCCCTCGAGCCCGAGGTGCTCCTCATGGACGAACCCACGAGCGCCCTGGACGAGGCCGCCCGCCGCAGGGTGGAAGACCTCGCCCGCGGGCTCAACGCCAGACTGGGGCTGACGATGGTCTTCGTGAGTCACGACCTCGCCCAGGTCGAGCGCGTCGCCGACCGCGTCATCCTCCTGGCGGAGGGCATGAGCGTGGGGGCGTGGGGGAGGGACGACTTTTTCTCCGGGGCCGGCGAGGGGGCGCGCCGGCTCCTCTCCGGGAAGCTCTAGGGTGGGCACCGTCGTCGCCGCGTTGCCCACTTTGGGCCTCGTGGCCGTCGCGGTGGCGCTCAGTTTCTACGAGGGGCTCGGTCTCGAGCGGGATATCGGGGTCGCGGTGGTCCGGTCCTTTGTCCAGCTCGCCGCGATGGGCTACGCCATCGAGTACGTCTTCGGGCTGGAGAGCGCCGGCGCGGTCGCGTTGCTCCTGGCCGGGATGGTCCTCTTCGCCGCCTGGACCTCGGCGCGACGCGCGAGGGGGGTACCCCGCGCCTTTCTCGTGGCGGGCGTTGCCGTGGGTGCGGCGGCCGTGGCGACGCTCGGGTTGCTGCTCGCGCTCCGGGTGGTGCCGGCGACCGCCCGGTACCTCATACCGCTCGGGGGGATGGTCATCGGCAACTCCATGAACGCCGCG
>CADCUW010000351.1 GCA_902805985.1 uncultured Rubrobacteraceae bacterium | reverse complement strand
GCCGGGCTGCTGGTCGCCGCGGGCCTGATCGGCTGGCCCCTCGCCTACGCGGTCGCCGTGACGGCCGATCTTGCCGGGGACACCCTCTACTACCTCCTCGGCCGATCCGCGCGCCACCCGCGTGCCGGCCGCCTGCTCGCCCGCCTCGGCCTCACCGGGGAGAAGCTTTCGGCGATGGAGGCCTCGTTCGGGCGCAACGGGGGTAAGGCGCTGGTGGGGGCCAAGGTCGCGGACTTCGCGGCGGTGTCGGTCTTCGTCGCGGCCGGGCTTACGAGGGTCGGCTACGGTCGCTTCCTGGCGTGGACGGCCGCGGCGACGGTCCCCAAGGCCGGGCTCCTGATGCTCGGCGGCTACTTCGCCGGGGACCAGGCGCTCACCCTCGTCGGACGGCTGGCACCGGGACCCCTCGCCTCGGTGGCGCTGCTCGCCCTCGTGCCCATAACCTACCTGCTGGTCGCCAGGAAGGTCCTCGCTCGGGGACCGGATCGGGGTCCAAAAAACGCAAGTCAGAACGCTACGCAAACACTTTCCCAAGGGGGACAACGATGAAGGTTCTTATCGCCAACGACACCTACCCGCCCGACGTCAACGGCGCCGCCTACTTCACCAAACGCCTGGCCGAGGGGCTCGCGGAGAGGGGCCACGAGGTCCACGTCTTGTGCCCCTCCACGAGCCGGCAAACGGAGGTCGTGGAGCGGAGCGGGGTGGTCGAGCACCGGATGCGCTCGTTGGCCGTGCCCTTCCACATCGGCTTCCGGTTCTCCCCGCCGCCGCTTCTCTACCGCCGCGTCCTGGCGGAGGTCGAGCGCATCCGGCCCGACGTGGTCCACGCCCAGGGCCACTTCTTTATCGGGCGCGCCGTGATCCGGGCGGCCAAAGAGCTCGGCATACCCGTCATCGCCACCAACCACTTCATGCCGGACAACCTCACCTTCTACCTCGGCCTGCCCGACGGGACGGAGAGGAGGATAACGGAGTGGGCGTGGCGCGACTTCGCACGCGTCTTCAACCGGGCCGACATCGTCACGGCGCCTACCCCCTTCGCGGCCGAGCTTGCCGAGGAGAAGGGCGTCCGGGGACCGGTACTTCCCATCTCCTGCGGCATGGACCTCTCGCGGTTCAACCCGGGCAACGACGTCGACGCCTTCAAACTAAAGCACGGCATACCGGAGCAGCCGACCTTCATGTACGTCGGCAGGCTCGACGCCGAGAAGCGCGTAGACGAGCTGATACGGGCCCTGCCGCTGGTGAGGGAGTCCGTGGACGCGCAGCTAGTGATCGTGGGCGACGGGCACGAGCGCCGGAGGCTCGTGGACCTGGCCGAGGAAGAAGGGGTGGAGGGGTACGTGATCTTCACGGGCTTCGTCCCCGATGAGGAACTCCCCGGGGCCTACGCGGCTTGCGACGTGTTCTGCAACGCCGGGGTGGCCGAGCTGCAGAGCATCGTCACCCTGGAGGCCATGGCGACGGGCAAGCCGGTGGTAGGCGCCAACGCGAGTGCGTTGCCACTGCTGGTGCACGACGGCGAGAACGGCCATTTGTTCGAGCCGGGGGACGTGGACACACTGGCCTCCCGACTGACGGAGATACTCTCCGACGGGGACGAGCGGGCGGAGATGGGCGAGGAGAGCCTGAGGATCGTGGCCCGCCACGACATCGAGGAGACGCTCTCCGCCTTCGAGGAGCTCTACGAACTCGTGCTCCCCTCCCGCAGCGGGACCGCGATTCGCGCCGACCTCCCGGCGCCCGCGAGCGTCCGCGAGGGCGCGGCCTCCGGCGACACGGTAGGCGTGCCGGCCCCGGCGGCGGCCTCCTACATGCTCGCCGACGACACTCTCGCGCTCTCTGGAGCGGGCTCGCCCCAAACAAGCACGCATAAGCGCCGTACGGCCTCGTAGGCCTGCGATCGTGTAGAACGGCTACTGCAAAGGAGGGGTCTTCGATGGAGCATTCCAGAGCACCAGGTTGGGGGGCGTACGTCGGCGTCGGGCTGCTGGTCGCGGTGCTGTTCGGCGTCTACTACGTCTACCCCGTGAGGGTGATAGCGCTGCTCTCGCTGCTCACGCTGCTCTTCGCGGTCGTCCTAAACGCCCCGGTTGACTACCTCGTCCGCCGGGGGCTGGGACGCGCGTGGGGCCTCCTTGCGGTGGTTGTGGGGCTATTCCTGAACCTGCAGCTGGCGCAGTACGCGGCGGCCGCTCGTCTCCCAGGCACAGGGGCTCTCCAAAGACTTCCCGGCCCTCCTGGCCGAGGCCCAGGGCTTCGCGGAGGGCCTGCCGTTCGGGCTGGGGGGCTTCCTCACACTGGGTCGAGCGCAGGGTCGGCCGCGCGTGGGAGGAGCTGCTGGACGCGTCCGAGGAGAAGGGCGCGTCCGCCTTCGGTCGCGCGTGGGTGGCCTCCATCGACAATTTGGCGCAGGTCGCGCTCGCAGAGCAGGAGTTCGGGCTGCTGGACCACTTGCTGAAGACCGCCGAATCGGCGCCCCCGCGTGCCGAGGGGGCACCGATGCTGATCGAATTGGCCGACCTCAGCCTAAGCCTGAGCGAGGCCGTCCAACGTCAGGGCCTCCAGACGGAAAGGGCGTACCGCTTCTACCAGTCCACCCCCACGCTCGGGCTAAAGAGCGTCTTGAAAGCCTCCCTGCCCACCCTGCTCACGGACGCGCTCCTCGACCTGGGCCAGCGGCTCACGAACGAAGCCAAGATCGAACGAGGCGCGCGGATCACCCCCCGCGCCCAAGCTCAGAGCGAGCTCGAGGCCCGCCTCGACGAGCAGGAGCGCGAGCTGCGCGAGAGGTACCTGGAGCGCACCGTCACCCTCCTCTCCCAGACACTCGCGGCGGCGAGCGCGAAGGACGCGAGGGCGGCCCTCGTCTCCGGCTGCGGCACGGCTTTCCTACTTGCCGAACGGCAGATGCGCTACGGCAACGACCGGATCGCCGAGGCTGCGGCTACCACGGGACTCGCGCACGTCGCAAAGGTCCTCGGGGACGACGACGTGAGCAGCGAAGACAAGTTCTCCGTGGCGGACCGGCTGCCGCTGCTCGTGCTGCGCTGCATCGCGGAACGCCGCCTGCCTATGGTGGAGAAAGCGGGGCCGCAGCTGGTGGGATCTCTGGCTCATCTGGCCGGCTTGGAGGACAAGGCCTTGCCCGATCTGCTGGCGGTGATGACCCTGGGGCACGTGGTCGCGGAGATGGACGGGGAACCGCGTTTCCGTGAGGCTATGCTGTCCGGCATTAGCAATGTGCTCGGGTTCGCCCGCAAGATCAAGGACGCGGCCGAGAAATCGCCCTTCAAACGGTACATGTCCATCGAAGACGACACCCGATACCACCACCATTTCATGCCCCTCATGGGCGAGATCAGGCAGCACCCCGAGCGGATGGTCAGCGGCCCGGGCCGGGGCTTCAACCTCGAACCGGATCACGGAAGCGTTTTCGTGAGGAAGTTGGGGCGCGACGGCGGATCATACACGGGCTTCAACGACGCCGTCGAGCTGTTCGTGGAGGCGTTGATCCCGCCTGATGATGAGGACGGGTCCGGCACTGATGGCTAGACGACGCCGCAAGACGCTCGGCGGTTTGTCCGCGAAGGACCGGCTGCGGCTGGGCATCGTGCTGAGGAAAGCGCGGTTCATGCAGTGGCTCTACAACCCCGACCCCACCGCCCTGCGATGGATCCCACCGGACTCGGAAGCGCTCGTCGCGCAATTGGCGCAGACCGAAGGCAGGACCGCCCTCGACAGCTTCGTCAAATCTGTCCTGCCGCCCGGCAATGACGACCGTCGCGCTCTAGAGATCAGGTCTAGCAGCGAAAAGACGCGGGAGTGGGTGGAGTGGTTCCTCGATTACGGTGCCGATCACGCGTTCGGCGGGGCGCACTCGCTCACCCAGTGGCTTCGGGGAATAGCCGAAGAGTTGATGGCCGAGGCGCAGGTGCCGGTGGCCGTGTTCTGGGGAAAGGACGGCCTTTTCGACACGCGGTTGCTCTTGCCCGGTGGCGTGCAGCGGTTGCCGGACGGCTCTTACAGCGTGTATCCTGCCCGAGCGCATTCCTGGCACCAAGACGACCATCCGACGACCGCATACGATTTGCCGGCCGAGGACGTGATCGTCTTCGAGAGGCCGGCGGCTTTGGGCGACACCCCGCCCATCATTCGGGCGGTGCCACACTACGCCCGCCACGTGGTGGCCGACCAGAGGAACCTGGCCGCCGCCTACACTTGGGCTCATCCGGAGGACAAGGGCCTACGCGCCCAACTCGCGCGCGTGCTCCCGAGCCCCGGCCCATCGGGAAGCCAGCTGGAGAGGACCCGCGTGGTGCGCGCGCTCCATGGTTCCCTGCTTGAGACGGCCATCATGGGCTTCGACCTCCACGCGCCGGTGACAGAGCATTACCTGGTGTGGCAACACCGGGAAGTGCTTCTGGCAGGGATAAAAATGCGGGACATACTCCTTGAGGTCGCCTCTAGGAGGTTACTCAGTCCCGCTGCGGAGAAAGCCGGTCTGGAGTCTAGCGAAGTGAGGCTCGTCCCGCGGGAAGCTCCCTCAGAGGACGACATCGACCGCGCTTTCGAGGCGTTCACCGACGGGAGCATAGACAAGGCCGAATTCCACGGCAAGACCAGATGGTGGTAAATGCCATGCAGCGGTTCAAGCTGCCCACAGGCGAGCGGCTACCATCCGTCGACGTCGCCTATACAACGTAAGTTTGGGTTGCGGCCGGTGACACGAAGATGTCGCGTTTGCAACCCAACTGGGCCGGTCGGAACGACGTGGTGGACGACTACCCGTTCTTCCTCGACCACGATCCGGTCGACCACTAGCCGCAAGACTTGCTGCCTCGTCTCGAACGATGGCTTTTCGAGGGCGCCCGCCACGCTCTCGGAGAACTGCTCCAGTCCGCGCAGCAGCCGAACCTCCTGTTCCCGCTCCGCCCGCTTCTCCCGGATCTCGGTGAGCCTCCTTTTGAGCATCCGCCCGTGCTCCTCGATCCTCTCGCGCCTCTCCTTGAGATCGGCCAGGTCGATCACCTCCGCCTGGTAGGCGTCGATCAACCGGCCCACCTCGCGGTCCAGAGCCTTCAGCTTACGCCCGATGCGCTCCTTCTCCCGCTCCTCTCCGTCGTCTACCGCAGGGTCTCCGCGGCCTTCCTCGTAGCGGGTTTTGAGCAATTCAGGGTCCGAGAGCAACTCCCTGACGTACCCCCAGATCGAGCCTTCCACCTCGCGGGCCATCACGCTCCTACCGTCGCACGCCCACGGCTCGTGTCTGGGGTAGCGGTCCGCGCACACGTAGCGACCCCCGTTCTTGGTCCACCACCCGATCATGCGCTTGCCGCACTCCCCGCAGACAAGCAAACTCCTGAGCAGGTAATGGTGCTTGGTGTTGTTGCGCCTCGCCCGCTCGCGGTTCTTCTTGAGCTGCTCCTGCGCGAGCTCCCACGTCTCCGGGTCGACGATGGCCGGCACCTTCACGGGGATCCACTCCTCCTTGGGCCTGTCTGCGTGGCTGCGCAGGTTGCCGGGCCTGAGGTCCTTGAAGCCCGTGCCTCCCACCGGCTTCTTGGCGTCCACCCGCTTGGTGCGGTTGTAGTAGCCGAGCCCCTTGTAGACGGTGTCCCTGAGGATGTCGCCGACCGTGCTCTGGTACCAGCCCAGAGCCCTGCCTTTACGCGTAGGGACTCCCTGCTCTCTGAGGAGTTTCTCCATGGCGTAGCAGCTCAGGCCGCCCTCCACGCACCACCGGAAGATCTGCCTGACCACCTCCGCCTCCGTCTCGTCCACCACCAGCTTCTGCGGGGTGCTCTCGGTCTTGCGGACGAGCCGGTAACCGTAGGGGGCGTGGCTCCAGTTCACCCGTCCCTGCCTGGCGGCGAACAGCCTCCCGCGCCTGGATCTCTCCTTGATGAGGGCGCGCTCGTACTCGGCGAACACTCCCTGTATCTGCAGGAGCATCCGCTCCTCCGGGGTCTCCCCGAAGGCGTGATTGAGGAACACCGCCTCGCAGCCGGTCCTCTGGAGTTCTTCGAGGACGAGGACCTGGTAGGCGTAGTGACGGGCCAGGCGATCCGGGGAGGCGATGAGCACGGCCTCGAAGGCCCCTTCGGAGGCGAGGTCGCGCAGACGATCCAGCCCCGGGCGATCCAGGTGCGCCCCGCTGCGCCTCTCGTCGACGAAGACGTGGGAGGGGGACACCTCGTAGCCGCTTCCGTGGCCGCCCGGTGGAGGCCATCGAGCTGGCTGTCCACGGTCTGCTCCTTCTCTTGGCGCTCGGTTGAGACCCTGGCGTAGATCGCGGCGATCTTCAACGGCCGGTAGAGGCCTCCCGGCCCGGTTTCTCCGCCAGCGACTCCCGCGCCGACCGCCTCGGCACCGTCCCGCGCTCCCGCTCCAACAGCTCGATGGCCTTCCACACGCGTCTCTTCGCGTCCCAGCACGGCACCCTCACCCCTTCGATGCGTTCTCGTAGCTCCCCGACTTCTCTGTCTGCCGACCCCATGCATCCTCCTCCTTCGCGGACGCCCCAGTAGAAGAGGAAGTGTAGGCCGGTCCGCCGACCCGGAGGGCGCGTTTGGAGCTAGCCGAGGGCGTCCGACGGGCGGGCGAGATGGGAAGGGCGGTGGCGAAGGCCACGCGTTTTTGGGTTACAAACGTAACATCAACCGTAACTCTCCCCCAACAAGCTGCGCCACCGCTACAAGTGCTACTTCAGGGCCTACTACAAGACCCTTCGCCGCGAAATAGACAGGGCCATCGGGGCTGGGGCAGATCCCGATTCGATACCCCATTACTACAAAGGATACAAGAAGGTGCAGACCGTCGCGTGCCGGGACGGCGTCCTGGTCGTCCACTACCCGGCAGGCGAAGGGGCGAAGAGGGACGAGTTCGAGTTCTTGTTGCCGCCGGACGGACCGACGGTCAATGAGATGTCCGAGCGCTACAACCCCCCGATGCCCGGCGGGGACACCATGGGGCCCCTCATCGAGTACCGTCCCGGAGACCACTTCGGGCCTGTCACGTTCTCCGAGCCGCGCCAGCGGGTGACGCCCATGGGAGACGATAGCGCCGAGGTCACCGTAGAGGACCACTGGCACCGCCTGGACATGGCGAGCTGGAGCCGGGCGCACGCCTTCTCCGTGGAGTAGGATGCCAAGCGCCAAGCGAGGATGGTGTTCGCCACCCGCAATGAAAGACGGGCCCCGACGCGCCGAACGAGCTGGAAGGCGAGCCGGAGGTGCCAGACGAAGACCCGACCGACCGGCTGATCCGCGAGGTCCTGAGGACTCGACGGGACGCGTCCCGGGACGAAATCGACGGCATCCTGGAACGTATCGCCGAAGCCCCCTTCATGGGCGAGGTCAGGGTGCCGCCGCGCCACCGCGACCTGCGCCTGGGCGACAGGGAGGTCCGCGCCAGGGAGGACTCGCTCTTCTACCACCTCGCCAAGCGCATCGACGAGGGCCAGTGGGCCGAAGGGACAACAGAGGAGGAGTACCTTGAGGACCTCCGTGCGGCCGCACGCGACACGTACGCCCGCCTCGCGCTCTACACCTTGCGGGGCGGCGCCATCGCCGCGGTGCTCGCAGAGAACCCGGTCCCGGAGGAGCGCCGAGGTCCCGACGCCCTGGGCCACCTCTTCGTCGCGTACTCGGCGGACCGTGCTACGATTATCACCGGCTACCAGGTGAGCGGCGAAGAAACGCTGACCCTATCGGAGGACCCGCTGTGGCTCAGGTGACAAAAGCCAAGCACGACGAGATCGACAGGCTCCTGGATCTTTCCCAGGCCGGCTGGGAGGAGCTAACTGAGATCGCGGAGGAGGCCGGTAGCTGGGACCGGGAGAGTCTGGAGGCCTACCTCGCCGAGCGGCCCCTCGAGGAGGACCGCCTGAGGCGTTTGTCCGAGCACGCCCAGGCCGGCAGGATGGACGAGGCCCAGCTGGAACGCCACCGCCGGCTGCTCGATCTGGCCGAAGAGCGTCGCCCCCTGCTGGAGCGGCTGCACTCCGTGTAAGGCGCCACCCTTAAGCCCCGAGCCCTACGCCTCGCCCAGGATCGTGTCTCCACCTGAAGTAGCGCTCCAAGTCCCTCTACCGCGTCCAGAACATGGAAAAGGCAGATTATACATATAATCTTACACAACGCACGGGGCTTTTTCCCGCTAGGTATGGGGGTTTGCCCCCGAAGAAGCGAGAAGGAGCGGTTTCGTGTGTAAGATTATTTGAAGATCCGGGACCGTGACGAAGGGGCTTCCGGGTTCGATTTCGTCGCGCTCAACCTCAGAAACGGTTTGGAAAAGGGCCGAAGGCGTCTCGACCGAGCGTTTTCGACGCCAAGAAGCGGCCGATCGAGGCCCCTAAGTACCTTCTTGGCGGCCCCCGGAGTCCCGATTTTGTGGCCGTTTCGCTTTTCCAAACCGTTTCTCACGTTGGAGGTATTCCAAGCCCCGCTTATTCGGAACCGCGCGGTCGGGTCCGCTATCGCGCGGTCGACCCGACCCGGCCCCCCACGGTCTCTCGTGCCGATCAAGCCCCTTGGGCCATCCGCTCTATCAAGCGCAGCGTGGCCCGCGCGTCACCGATGGCCGTGTGGTCGCCGCCCGCCAGCTTCTGGTTCCTGTGGCCGCCCCTCTTCGAGCGCTCGCCCACGTAGGCCGAGTAGGCGCGCATCGCGCACTCCCAGGGCGCGAGCTCCCCGGCAAGCGCCGCCCTGGCCCCCAGGCGCCCCACGGCCGCGTCCCACACCCTGCGGTCGTACGGGGCGTTGTAGACGACGACCCGCCTGCCCCACAGCGCCTCGATGAGGTCAGGGTAGAGCTCGTGGAAGCGCCTCTCATCCGACAGGCTCTCCGTGGTGCGGCCGTGGACGCGGGACGCGCCGGGCTCCACCGGGCACGAGGGCTTTATCAACGAGTCGAAGAGGGTTTCCCCCCGGCAGGACACGACGCCGACCTCGACGAAGTCTATGGGGGTGCCCAGACCCGTGGTCTCGGAGTCTAGGACCACGAAGTTTTGCTCGGAAAGGAGTGAGCGGGCCCACCGGACGGCGTCCTCGCGGCCGCCCATCCGCCCGGGGGTATCCTTCGTCCGTGTGCGGCCCGCGCTTGCCATCCTTCTCCCATGTTCGCACGATGCGGACGCCACGACCACCCCGCCCCCGCCACGACCGGCGCGCAGGGAGGACGACGCGCGTGGCCACCGGCCGCTCCCGCGTCCCCCGCTTCGGCGAATGGTGCCCGAGAAACGGGGGCACCGACACCCCTTCGGAGGTTGCGCCGAGGCGCTCAGGAGCGATCCTCGCGGCATCGGATGCGCCTACAAAGCATAAAATGGGCGCCGCGGGCCCTTCCGGGGGTCCCGGACGGCCGGCGGAGTCGGAGGACGGCCGCTACACTGTCCGGGTGCCGACCTCGACGCCCGGCGAGTTGACCGTGGACGGGACCACGCTCGAGCTGGTTCTCGAGCGCAAGCGGGTCAAGAACGTGAACGCCCGCCTGAGGGGATCCACGCTCCTGGTCAGCGCTCCGGTGGGCATGGCGCAGGAGAGGCTGGAGCCGGCCGTCCGCGAACTAGCGCGCAAGCTCCTGCGGCGCGCGCACGCCGCCCGCGTCAACGGCGAGGGGGACGCGCTCGCGCTGGCGCGCAAGGTGGCGGGGCGCTTCCCCGAGCCGCCCTCGGTCGGGAGGGCGTCGTTCGTGACCACGCAGGGGGCCCGCTGGGGCAGCTACTCCACCAAAACGAAGACCGTCCGCCTGAACGCCGCCTTGAGGGGGATGCCCGGGTGGGTCCTTGAGGCGGTCGTGGCGCACGAGCTGGCGCACGTGTTCCACCCGGACCACTCGCCAGCGTTCTGGGAGCTCCTCGGGCGGGCGTGCCCCGAAACGGATCGCGCGGAGGCCTTCCTCGCGGGTGTGAGTTGGTTCGCGCGGAACATCGACGTCATGCCACCCGCGGAGAGGGGGATCCTCCTCGCGGAGGAACGCCGCCATGATAACCGGGACGCGTAGCCGGAGCGCGATGGAAAGGTTCGGCGGCCGCTTCCTATCCGCCACCCCGCATCTTTATCCACCACCACAAGATGTGGACCCCGGGTCCCCGTGGTGGGTCGGCTTTCGGACCATCCTCGCGGCTCCGACGGCCCGGTTTATGCGAGATCTTGGAGGCAGATTTCGGAGAATTGTCCTTCCACGCAACCCGGTGAATAAGTCGTCCGGGACCACCGCTTCCACCATCGGAGTAAACTGTCGGCATGCTAGCGTTGGCCGCCCGCGACCCCCTCTTTAGGGTGTCCACCCTGGTGTTGTTGCGCCAGCCGACCGCCTGGGCGTCGCTGGCGGCCTTCCTGGGTAGCGCGGTGGGACTCGCCGGAACCTTCTCTGGGGCCAACTGGGTTGCCCCCTATGGCGGTCTCCTGGCGCCACTCTCGCTTCTCGGGGTCGCCTCGTTGCTCGGGAGGGGGTCGCGAGCTGCGCGGGTCGGGGTGGCGCTGCTCCTCGTATGGCTCGTCGCCTCCCTCTCCTTCGTCCTCTACTCCTCGCTGTGGCAGCCGGGCCCCTCGGCCACGCCGCCCTTCGCCTTCCCGGTCTTGCTCTATGTGGCCTTGTGGGGAGGGTCCGCGGCGGTGCTCCCCTTCGCGCTGGGCGCCCTCCTCGGGGCGCGCAAGCGTCGGCTCGGGGCGGTGCTCCTCGTGCTGTCGGTGCCGGGTGCGCTCCTGGTGTTGGGCTACGCCAACTCGATCGGGGCGGAGTCGATCTCCTTTGGGGAGATCGTGGCGCTCGTCGGTCCCTTCTCCCTACCCGGAGCGGGCGTGGGACTGCCGGAGGCCGTACTCTGGGGTTCGCTTGGGGTCCTACTACTTGGCGAGGCGCCTGGCGGTGGTCGCCTGGCCCACGCCGGAGCTCGACAACTCCAGGCACCCGAGCGAGCTTTACCTCCTGGACCTCGGGTCCGAAGAGCCCCGGCTCGTGTGCGAACTGCCCTCCGGCGGACAGCAACTCACCTGGCGGGGCGAGACGCTGCTCTACCTGAGCGGAGTGGCCCCCGGCGCCACGACGGGCCTCGCGGCGTTCGCGGTTCACGTCCCCACCGGCGAGCCCGGGATGCTCACCGGGAGCTTGCGAGCGTGTCCGGTAGAACTGTGCCAGACCCCAAAGCCGGGTTCCGATCCGCTGGCCTCGATCGCCAGGGGGCTCGACACCACCCTGGAACGCCTGGATCCCGAGACCGGAGAGCTTGCCCGCCTCTCGCACCACGCCGGCGAGTTGCACTCCCTCACGGCCAGCGACGACGGCAGCGTTGTTGCCGCCGTAAAGAACGGCCCCGAGGACCCACCCGAGGTATGGGCGGGTCCGCCGGAAGGCCCGATGCATCGCCTGACGAACCTCAGGCCGGAGCTCGGGGAGGTAGCCTTCGGGACCCGAGAGCGCCTGTCGTGGACCTCGGCGGACGGGCTGGAGATAGACGGACTGCTCGTCTTGCCGCCGGGGAAGCGGCGCGAGGACGGACCTTTCCCGACCCTCGTCTTAGTGCACGGCGGCCCCTACGGCCGGTGGTCGGACTCGCTGCGGCTCTCGTGAGCCTTCTCGGCCCAGTGGCTCGCGGCGCACGGCTACGCGGTGCTGCTGCCGAACCCGAGGGGCGGGCTGGGCCACGGTCCCGAGTTCGCCTCGTTGGCCGCCGGCGCCATCGGGCAAGGGGACTACGAGGACGTCACGGCCGGAGTCGATCTCCTGGTCGGGCAGGGCGTCGCCGACGCGGGGAGGCTCGGGATCGGCGGTTGGAGCCAGGGCGGGTACATGACCGCCTGGGCCGTCGGGCAGACCGGCCGCTTCAAGGCCGGCGTGATGGGCGCCGGCATAAGCGACATGGGGGCCATGCTCGCGGAGGGGGACATGCCCCGCTTCGAGGCGGAGCTCGGCGGCAGCACCGGTTGGGAGGGACCGGGGCCCCACCGCCACGACGAGCTCAGCCCGGCCTCCTACCTCCACCGGGTCGAGACGCCGGTGCTGATCCTGCACGGCGAGAGGGACGAGCGGGTCCCGGTGGGCCAGGCCCGCCACTTCGCGCGGGGCCTGAGGCACTACGGTTGTCCCTTCGAGCTGGTCGTCTACCCCAGAGAGCCGCACGGCATAGAGGAGCGCAACCACCAGCTCGACGTCCTGCGGCGTTCGCTCGCCTGGTTCGACCGCTGGGTGCGCTCAGGAGAGGGGGCCGACGGGTAAACCCGCCGCCGGAACGACAAGCCGAAGGCGGGTTTTTGCGAACCATCGTTTCGAACTCGGCCACGGCCGACGCTGCACATCGCGGTCACGCGAACGGCAGAAACCCGGAAGCTCGGCCTACTCAGTCGCGACGCGCGACGAACACCATGACCCGGCTGGTGCCGACGAGCGGCCCACGCTCCCAATCGCCGTACGCGTGCTCGACGGTGAACCCGGCGTCGGTCAGGGAACCGGTCAGCTCCGCCGGGCCGCGGAAGCGCAGCTCGCTGCTCGCGATTACGTCTTCTCCGGTGGCGGCGACGACGCTGTAGCCCTCGAGGCGGACCCGGCCGCCGCCCACGCCGACCAGCTCCACCCAGCACTCCACCGGCCCGTGGGGCGAGTCGAACCGCTCGTGGGTGGCCTCCCGGTCCCACCGTTCCCACGCCCGGTCATCCGGGTTGCGGCTCTCGAAGGCGAGGTGGCCGCCGGGCCGCAGGGCGGCGTGGACGTCGCGCAGGGCGGCGTGCCACTCGCGGTCGTCGAGGAACACCTGGGCCACGTTGCCGGTCATGAGCACCAGGTCGGCCTCCGGCGTTCCCAGGGCGTCGGAGTAGCCTTCGACCCACCGCACCCGATCGGCGCCCGGTCCCCGGCGGGCGACCGCGAGCATCGCGGGGGCGGGATCGACGCCGACCACCCGGCGGCCGTCGACCGCCAGCTCCCGGGTCAGCAGCCCGGTCCCGCACCCAAGGTCGAGGATCCGGCGGGCGCCGAGGTCCGCCGCGAGGCGGACCCAGAAGTCGGTGTCGGCGCCGCGGGGGTTCTCGATGTCGTACAGCGCCACCAGTCGAGGATCCGTGTAGTGCCGATCTAGGCCCATGCCGGTCCCTCCGCGTGATCCGTCTAGCCCGTTCGCCCGCGTCCGGGCCATTCTCGCACAAGACCGAGAGTCGCGTGCCGCTCGAACAGCCACGATACCGGCTCGTTCGCACAAGTTTTGCCGATCACCGAGGAGATCCGAGGACCTCCTTCCTCGAGCCGTGTCAGGCAACGCGAACCGTCCCCGACAAAACACGGGTTCCCGTCGGGGAGACCGGTTATCGGTAGCGGTGGCTATTGGACCTCGCCATAGAAGCGTTACACATACCCGTACCTCCGGCGGTGGGAAGCGCGACGACCTTGAGTGGGGCGGTGCTCCCTACCCGGCGTCGGGCTCGTCGAGGGACCGGGGGAGCATCGCTCGCACCAGCAGGAGGACGGCGAGCACCCCGACGCCGGCGACCAAGAACACCGCCCTCGGCGAGGTGGCGGCCAGAAGAAACCCGCCAAGGGCGGCGGCTAAGGCGTCGGCCAGGAAGATCGGCCCGTAGACCGCCCCGAAAACCCGTCCGAGCTTGGACGGGGAAACCGTCCTGCCTATGAGGGTGTCGCAGGCGACGTTCTCCAGGCCGTTGCCCGCGCCGGCCACGAGGTAGAAGAGCACGAACAAAGCTATGCCGGGGGCCGCACCGCCCAGGGCCAGGCCCACCCCCGTCAGCGCCAAGCCGAAGACGAGCATCCTGCTCGGGGCGGCGGCGCCGGGGAGCAGGAGCAGGAGGAGCGGGGCCGCTATCATGGTGGTGCCGTAGGCGGTCCCGGAGAGGCCGAACGCGGCCCCGCTCGCCCCCAGGGTGTCGGTGACCATGTAAACGAGCGCCACGTTGTCCAGGGCGGCGAAGGCCACGGAGAGGAAGAGCCCCAAAGCGACGGCCCTCGCCACCCGGTGGGAGAGGAGGTAGGAGAGGCCCTCCCTGGCCTCGGAGACGAAACCCCGCGCGGCGTCGGGGGCCTCTCCTGCGACGCCGTGCTCCCCCGCTTCCGGCGCCAGGGGTGGCATCCGCGAGATGAGCAGCGCGGAGAGGAGGAAGGTGGCGGCGTCCAAGGCGAAGGCGGCCCTCGGGCCGGGGCCCGCCACCAGGAACGCTCCCGCGACCGGGCCGGCCGCCACGGCGAGGTTGAAGGAGGACCCCATGAGGGCGTTTGCTTGCGTGAGATCGTCGCGGGAGACCAGCCTCGGGATCGCGCCCTTGCCCGCCGGCAGGAAGAGCGCGGAGAGCACGGAGTAGGCCGCCACCAGGGCGACCCGGAGCCAGTACGGCGGCAAGAGCACCGCCACGGCGCCCACGGCCGCGGCCTGCCCCAGGTCGCAGAAGACCATCAGCCGGCGGGCGTCCACCCGGTCAGACAGCGTGCCCGCGATGGGGCCCAAAGCCTGCGGCAAGCGCGCGCGGCCAGCACGAGCCCGACGTGCGTCGGCGAGGCCCCCGCCTGCGTCAGGTAGAGCAGCAGGGCGTAGAGCGTCGCCGTGCTGCCCAGCATGGAGGCGGTCCTGTCGGTCCACAGCAGCCCGTAGGGGCGGTTGCGCCCGATGAGCCCGAGTCGTCTCACTCGGGCCAGCTTACCGCGTCGGCCGGGACGCGGATCGCGACCGCCCCTACCGGCCCGGCTACCCGTCCGCCCCGGCCGGGTGCGGGAACGGCGC
>CADCUW010000350.1:2696-4850 GCA_902805985.1 uncultured Rubrobacteraceae bacterium | reverse complement strand
GCCTCTGCCCGGCCTGGGCCTCCGCCCTCAGCGCCAGCATCGCCTGCTCGGCGACCGCCCGCGGGGGGCCGCAGGCCCCGCACCCCAGGCACCTGGCGCGCCTGCTGCTGCCGCCCCCCGCCTCCTCGACCACGATGGGGTAGCGGTGGTCGCACCTCCAAGTCTCGGGCTTCTCTCGAGCCATCGCCGCTCTCCTCGGTGGGTGGGCCACGTCTACCCGAGAATCCTACTGGCCCGCTAGTCGGGGGGTATCCCCCAAACGGACTAGATCCGGAACCATCCTTGCAAATTTCCGAGAACCCCCTACAGGCGAGGTTTGGAAGGATCGCCTCTTCCACGCACTCGGGTGAATAGGAACCGTGGGGACCTAGTGTTTCCCCACCACAGCCCTTACCAGCACCCGCCCGGCCAGATACACCACCAGCACTCCCGAACCCAGCAGCGCCGCCCCCACCAGCCACATCACCGCCAGCATCAGCGCCACGGGCAACTCTAGAAACCGTTCGTAGGCCCGCCCCACCGTCGGAGGGATCCGAGCATACGACTTCGGCGCCTTGGGTGCAACCCCGTCCCGCGTATTTGGCTTGCGAACGCCCACGTCCCCCTACCGCCGCTCAAGTAGCGAATGTATTTAGCCCCGCGGTACGAGTGGCACTATCCCGCAAATGGGCCATCTTCCTGCGAATGTCTGGGAACCTCCTCGGCGCGAAGTTCGGAGAACACCTCTTCCGAGACTGTCTGAAAAGTAGTTCGTGTGCCGTCTCAGCGGTGAATCTTACCGGTATACGGAAGCCAGAGAGGCCGAAGAGGAGCGTTTCGGCCTCTCTCTGGAGGCCACGCGCACGTACCCCAGAGATTTTCCAGACAGTCTCTTCACGCACTCGTGTGAATAGGGGCACGAAGAGGTGCACCGGGATCGTTGTGTGGCATGCTTCGAGGCAATAGTAGCGAAAGGCACATGTTTGGAGAAAGCGAGGGTGCCGTGGTTCGCCAAGGACACCTTATAGCTGGGGTGAGGGCCTTGCTGATCGGGAATGCCTTTCTTCTTCTGATGGTTGGCTGTGCGGATACGCGCTCGGAAGCCCTGCAGGAGGAGGAGCAGGGAAGATCACCCCAAGCAACGGCCTCAGAAGGGGCCCGATGCGACGGGACGAGGACCTACCACCTCTACCAGGTCGTCCATAGACCCGGCTATTGGAATGGACCGTTACGAACTGGTAGCGAGGTAGATATGAAGAAAGCTGGTCAAATGACGATGCACTTCGGGGTCTATACCACCAACGACCTACCCGGCTGCCCCGAGGGTGGTCTGCTCTTGGGCACCGACAAACCGGACAAGCTAGACGGTAAGGAGGGAGACGACGAGATACGCGGCCTTGGCGGCTCCGATCACTATCTGGATGGAGGACCCGGTAGCGATGCCATCTACGGAGGCGACGGCGACGACGCCTTGCACGGATTCAGCGGAGAGGATGTCCTGTATGGCGGGGATGGCAACGATCTTCTAACTGACTGCTATGATGAGCAGCGGGACAAGCTCTATTGCGGTGAAGGCCGGGATGAATACGTCGCTGTCAAGAGCGACTATGTGGCCAGCAGTTGCGAGAAGAAGCTCTCGCCCCAACGTATCTTCGGAGGCGGGGCTTGATTCCCCAGGACATCGGTGAATAGCCGATCTCCCCGGTCCGGAGGGCCTAGCCTATGAGGGTCCGAAGCTTCGACAGGTTTCTGGACCTCCTACGGGCTGAACTTCCGAGAACACCCTACCGCAAAGTCCCGGAGAGCTGCTTGCAAAGACGGCCGCTAGCATACGGTAGACTTGCGTTTTTGGCAGGTTCTTGCGCGTAATTCTTCCGGAATGGCGCCGTGATCTCAGGTAAGGGAAGAAAGGATCACCCACAATGACGTCCGACGCCGGTCTCACTCGCGGAGCCGATCGCAGGCTGGCATTGACCTATTACTAGCCGGGTGTGCTCATCCAGGACGCCGACCTCGGACGCGCCGGCAACGCGTCACGTTGACCTTTCGCCCCGAGCGTGCGGTCTTCCGGGGTGGCTACGTGCTCAAGAAGGTTCGGCGTCCACGACGGCGACGGTGCAGCGGGAGACGCAGACCGTCTTGCCGTTCTCGTCCGTTATGCGGACCTCCCACACC
>CADCUW010000350.1:0-2652 GCA_902805985.1 uncultured Rubrobacteraceae bacterium | reverse complement strand
GTGCAGGTAACCGAACGGCTGGTGGTGCCTCTCGTCCACCGGCATCGTCGCCACCACCCGCTCCGGCGCGAGCTCCGCGAACTCAAGGCCGAGGTGGCCCGTGACGCCATCGTCGTTCTTCATCAGGGCTTGCAAGTCCAAACCCACTACCTCCTAGCAGCGCCTACGGACGCCCGAATACTAGCGCACCGCCGGGCCCGACCGGCTACAGAGCCTTCTGCATGGAGAAGTTCGTCAGGGCGGTGCCCCCTCGCCACACGGTGTTCCGCCGCAGGACCCTGAACCTGTGCCGCCCGAAGAAGGGCCTGGCGGTGATGCAGGCCTCGGTGGAGATCCGGGCGAGGCCGAGGTTGCGGGCCCTCCCCTCGACCGCCGCGCAGAGCAGCGACCCGACGCCGCGCCCGACGGCGTCCGCGCGGCAGTAGAGCATGTCCAGGTGCCCGCTCTCCTCCAGCTCGGCGAAGCCGACGACCTCGCCGCCCTCGTCCGCGACGAGCGTGTGCCGGCCCGACATGCGCTCGTGCCAGGCGGCCGGGTCCGGGATCTCGGGCGCCCACGCCCGCACCTGCTCCGACGAGTAGTCCCCGAGGTTCACCGTCCGGACGGTCTCGTAGAACAGGTGGCAGATGGATTCCGCATCGCCTGGTTCGTAGTCCCGAACAACCGCCACCCGTCTCACCTCCCCGGCCGCCGGACCGGACCACGCCCCACCGCAACCAATTTTCTACCCCTGTAACCCAGGCACAGCCGGCGTGGGCCGCGGCGTTTGCCGGGGGCTACCGGGCCCTATCCTTCGGCGACGGCCCCGCCGCGGGCCGGCCTTCCCGCCCGCCAGGAGAGGAACCCATTCACCGCCAGGGAGAGGCCGAGCCAGGCCCAGCCGAGGCCGAAGAGCATCCAGAGCACGGTTCCGAAAGACCCGAGGTCCACGGCGAAGGAGATCACCCCGGCCAGGGCGCCAACCACGAAGGGCAGGAGGCCCCAGGTGGGCAGGTCGCCGTCGCGCGGGGCGGCGACGCCGAACAGGATCGAGCCGGCGCCCAGCACGAGCAGCCCGAGGCGGAAGGCCCGGTAGGCCGGCGCCGTCATGATGAACGTCTCGTCGAGGCCGAGCCAGAAGAGGCCGGCGTCCCCGGCAACGACGAGGAGCAGGCCGAGGACGGCCAGCCAGAAACCCACCTTCTCGAGGACCCCGGCCCGCCCCGACTGGCGCAGCTGGAGGGCGACGAGCCCCGCGAGGAGGAGCAGCGGCGCCGCCGGGAAGAGCTTCCAGAACACGTTGGGCGTGCCGAAGGCGGTCTCGGAGATGGAGGCCCCCACGGGAGAGAGCGCCCACAGCACCCCGCCCGGCACGACCAGCAACCCGGCCCACCTGACGAGGAACAGGAGCAGCCGTCGCAATACCTTCATCCTAGTAGCTGGGCAGCGGGCCGCCCGCATCCTTCAAGACGTAGTCCGTGAACATCCTCTTCGAGACGCCGGGGTTCGAGGAGTCCACGTCCTTGTCCATGTTCGGGTCCTTCTCGAGGTCGAAGAGCTTCGCCTCGGCCCCATCATAGCGGGCGAACATCGCGTAGCGGTCGTCGCGGGCCCAGACGTGGTCGTGGTAGCCGGCCGTGAAGTACGGGCGGGCCTTCTCGGGTCCGTTGCCGTCGAGCAGGGGCGTGAGGTCCTGCCCCTGAAGAGGAGCCGGCGGCTCGACGCCCAAAGCGCCGAGGATGGTCGGGGTTACGTCGTGGGTGGAGACGAAGAAATCGCTCGTCTCGCCGGCGCCGTTGCCGTTTGGGTGCTTGATCATGAACACCGTGTCCGTGAGCTCCGGGTAGAGCGCCGTGACCACCTTGCCGGCGTAGCCGTGCTCGCCGAAGGCGTGGCCGTGGTCGGAGAGAAAGACGAACATCGTGTTCTCCATCAGGCCTAGGTCGCTCGCCTTGTTCATGAACTTCCCGAGCCACTCGTCCATCATGGTGACCTCACCGGAGTAGAGGGCGTGCATCCTATCTAGCTGCGCCTCCGTCATCCAGGCCGACCGGCCGCTGCTGGACGTGACGGGCTCCGGCCCCCCGTAGCCGTCTGAGTACATGTTGGTGTACTTCTCCGGCGGATCCCAGGGCTCGTGCGGGTCGTAGACGTCGACCGTCAGGAAGAACGGCTGGGCCTCCCTCGCCGCCTCCATGAACTCCATCCCCTTCAGGAAGACCTGCGGGGCGAACCAGTCCTCTTCCTTCTCGCGACCCAAAGTGTTCGCGTAGTACTGGAGCATGATCTCCTCGGCGTGCGAGGCGTTCGGCCCGCCGATGAGGGCGTCCTCGATCCGTTTTTTGCTCTGCGCCGTCTGTGGCCTGAAGAAGTCCCTCTCCTGCCCGCGCACGAAGTGGAAGGCGTGGAAGCCGCGGTGGAAGTCGTAGAAGGGCCTGAACTGGTGGAGGGTATCCGTCACGAAGAGGTTGTAGAAGCCCTCCTTGGAGAGCGTCTCCGCGAGCGTGGTCTGGCCCCGGGGTATCGGCTGCCAGCCCCAGAGGCCCACGTCCTCGGCGTACCACTTCTGCCAGTCCCTGAAGGGGAAGGTGCGGATGCCCGTGTGGATGCCGCGTCTGGCCGGGATGGAGGGGATGGACTCGGGGTAGGAGCGGGTGAAGCGGAGGCTCCCCT
>CADCUW010000349.1 GCA_902805985.1 uncultured Rubrobacteraceae bacterium | reverse complement strand
GTGAGGGACTTGGCGAGGCGGATGGTGAGGCCCCTGATGCCGCCGTCGCGCACGAGCACGTTCGTGCCGCCGCCGAGCACCGTGACGGGGACGCCGTTCTCGCGGGCCTCGCGGACGGCGGCCACCAACTCGTCGACGCTCTTCGGCTCTAAGAGGGCGTCCGCCGGGCCCCCGATCTTCCACGCCGTGTAGCGCCGGAGCGGTTCGTCGAACTTGGCCGATGGGAAGAGCCGGTGTAAAGTGCCGTCGTGCACGGGGATGAATATAGATCACGCAAGCGCGGCCTGCAGCCGAGCGCGACGGAACGAGGGCAGAGAATGGTAGCCGACAGATGAAGGCCATGGCGCTCGCCGCGGGCAAGGGCACCCGCCTCTTTCCCCTGACCGGCGAGATCCCGAAGCCCCTCGCCCCGGTGGTCGACACCCCGATCATCGGCCACATCTTCGGCCTCCTGGCGGGCCACGGCGTCGACGAGGTCCACGTGAACATCCACTACCTCGCCGACGCCCTGCTCGAGGCCTACGGCGAGGAGTCCCACAGGAACGGCATGACCGTCCGCCTCAACAGGGAGGACGAGCTCCTCGGCACCGCCGGCGGCGTCAAGCGCCTGGCCGACCACTTCGACGACACCTTCGTCGTGGTCTCGGGCGACGCCCTCACGGACATAGACATCGAAAAGCTCGTCGCGTTCCACAAGGAGAAGGGGGCGCTCGCCACCATAGCGCTGCGCCGGGTCTACGACACCTCCGAGTTCGGGGTCGTGGAGACGGACGAGGACTGCAAGATCTTGGGCTTCCAGGAGAAGCCCAGCGCGGAGGAGGCAATAAGCACCCTCGCCAACACTGGCATCTACGTGCTCGAGCCGCGGGCGCTCGACTACATCCCGGAAGGAACCTTCTTCGACTTCGCCAAGGACGTGTTCCCGGCGTTTCTCGAGAACGGGGAGCGCTTCGTCGGGTACCAGGGCGACTTCTACTGGTCGGACATAGGGACGCTTGCGGCGTACCGCCAAGCCCAATACGACGTGCTCTCCGGCAAGGTGGGCGTCGAGATCCCCGGCGAGAAGCGCGGCGAGAGCCTCTGGGTCGGCGATCACGCCCAGATCCACCCGGCGGCCAACATAGAGGGCCACGTCCTCGTCGGCAAGGACGCCGTCGTGGGCCGCGGGGTCACCCTCTCCGGCGACGTGACGGTCGGCACCGACTGCTGGATCAGGCCCAACGCCACCATAAAGCGCTCCATCCTCCTACCCGGCTCCACTGTCGGAGACGGCGCGTACCTCGAAGACTGCATCGTCGGCCACGGCTACGACGTGAGGCCGGGCGAGACGATCCGGGGCGGGGCGCTTATCCGGCGCTCGTAGACGAGCGCCGGGCGGTCAGCTATCAGCTATCAGCTCTTCTGGGAGCGCAGGACGTGCCCTTGGAAGAGGTATACCCGCGCAAGGTCGGTGGCGTACCCGCGCTGTCCCGGCCCCACCGTGAAGCTTAAGGCTGAGGGCGCGGATCGCGAAGCGATCCGCTAACCGCTCGGTCGGACGAGGCGGTACCCGAATCCCCTTACCGTCTCTATGAGCTTCGGCTCGTTCGGGTTGTCGCCGAGCTTGTTGCGCAGGCGCTGGACGTAGACGTTGACGGTGCGCTCGTCGATGAACTCGTCCTCGCCCCAGACCTGGCGGAGCAGGGCGGTACGGGGAAAGACGCGGCCCGGGCTACGGGCGAGGGTGTGTAGGAGCTTGAACTCGCGGGGTGAGAGGGCGATCTCGCGGTCCCCCTTGCGAACGAGCACCTGATCGGGATCTATCTCGAGGTCCCCGACGAAGAGCCTGCCGGAGTCCTCGTCGCCACCGCGCTCGCGCTTGCGGAAGATCTGCTTTACCCGCGCCACAAGCTCCCTCGGATTGACCGGGGAGCGCATGTAGTAGTCCGCGCCGAGCTCGATGCCGACGATACGGTCCATCGTGTCCTCGTCCCTAAGGAGCGCCACCGTGGAGACGTTCGGTTTCTGGACGGCGCTTATAACCTGGAAGCCGCGTTCGTCCGGCAGGCGGTTGTCCACGACGGCGATCTCGAACTCCTCGCGGCTCGCCATCTGGCGGGCCTGGTTGCCCGAGCCGGCCGGGATGACACGCCACCCCTCCCCCGACAGGGCCCGCCTCAGATGCAGCCTCTCCTCGTCATCCCCTATGACCAGCAGAACCGACCCGCTCAATACCCCGCCTTCGACCGTCGGACCACAACCAACCCCGCAAG
The DNA here is from genome assembly GCA_902805985.1 of uncultured Rubrobacteraceae bacterium. Taxonomy (GTDB): domain Bacteria; phylum Actinomycetota; class Rubrobacteria; order Rubrobacterales; family Rubrobacteraceae; genus Rubrobacter_D. The sequence goes on along the minus strand of CADCUW010000349.1, from coordinate 12,493 downwards.
TATATCCGCAAAACCGCGCCACCGAGGCGTTCGCCGGACCGCCCGCCTTGAGAGATACCCGGCGCGGCGGTATCATAGCCTTTCCGATGCGCTCGTAGCTCAGCCGGATAGAGCGCCTGACTACGAATCAGGAGGTCGCAGGTTCGAGTCCTGCCGAGCGCGCCAATGAAATACCTGCAAACCGCAGGAAAAGCAAAGGCCCCCGGTGACGATACTGGGGGCCTTTGGCAGCAGTAGGGCAGCAATAGAGGATTCGGCGTCTATATTTCGTGGATGATCCGCTGCGCAGACGGCGAGTAACCCAAGCTCATGTACCCCAATTTGTCGGACTTCGCTCTTCTCGGTTGCGGTGAACTTCGGCCTGAGGGGGTTCTACGAAGTCCGCTGATCAAATAAATGGCCCGAAGCGTGCAACAGGGAGCGATGTAGGGACGGCGCGAACGGGTACAAAGGGGCCACGGTGCGAGGCCATCAGTCCTCCAATTCGGGCTCCTGCACCCATACGGCCCGGTCTCCGCCCAACACATCGCTTGGCCCGTCCCACCGCTGGTTCCGTTGGGAATCGTATCCGGCCATCACACAGCAGGGCGGGCCCTTCTGTCCTTTGTGTCGCTCGACACACCCGCGCGTGCCCGCGCTGGCTTCGGCTGCGGCGGCCTGCGATAAGGGTGGCGTGGGGAGGCTCAGGGACTTCTACAGCATCAACGCTCTGTTTAGCGCCCGGGAGATAGACGAGCTGCAAGCCGCCATTGACGCGCGCCGCGAGGCCCGCGCGATGCGACCGGAAGATCTCGAGGCCGCGGCGGGCTCGAGCGGCCCAGAGACGGACGCCCCGAAGCTCGGTCTTTAGCCGCCCGGCCTCCTTCGGCTTTCCCCCAGGGTCAGGACGCGCCCCTCTCGGTCCACCGCCACGCCTCCCACCGGCAGCAGCACGGTCCTTGTCCCGAACGGCCCCAGGGAGACCTCCACGTGAGCCGCCCGCCCCGCGCCGTCCACGAAAACCCTCTTCACGCGCCCCATGCGCCTGCTCGGGGGGTCGCGCAGCTCCCACCCGGCGAACGCGCCGACAGCCCGGTAGCCGAAGTCCGCGTCCACGGGGCGGGATGCTCGCACGGCCGGCTCCGGTCGTGCGAGCATCCCGCGCCCCCAACCCCAACGGGGGCCGCAAGCTGTGCAAGAATGCCATTCCCCGGCGCGTCGGGTGCCACACTATGCAACTCCATCACCCCGGTACCCCGCGCGCCGACATCCTATTCACCCAACCTCGTAGAAGGCTCGTTCTCCGAACTTCAGGCGTAGGGGGTTCTCGGAAGTCGGGGAGCTCCCGCGGGTATTGTTCCGCGAGCGTGAGCGTGTCCACGGTTTTGTGCGTCCGGGGTGGGGTACAGTCGGCTAACGACATCGATAAGATCTCCGTGGCCGGTAGCGCTAGTGCGGCCGACTGGGAGCTTCGGAGGGGCCTGGCATGGAGCGCGCCGTCCTAGACAACCGCTACGTCCTCTCGGGCCTTTTGGGCGGCGGGGGCATAGGAAAGGTCTAACTCGCCCGCGACGAGGTCCTCGACCGCAGCGTGGCGCTGAAGGTCCTCAGGGAGCAGTACGCCGAGAGCGAGGAGTTCGTCGAGCGCTTCGAGCGTGAGGCTAAGGCCGCTGCCTCCCTCAACCACCCCCACATCGTCTCCGTCTACGACCGGGGAAGAACCGAGGACGGCGCCTACTACATCGCTATGGAGCACGTCCCTGGGGGCACCCTCAAAGACCGGGTCCTAAAGGACGGGCCCTTGGAAGCCGCCGAGGCGGTCCGCATAGGAACGCAGGTCGCCGACGCCCTAGGCGTCGCCCACGCGGGCGGCATAGTGCACCGCGACGTCAAGCCCCAGAATGTGCTCCTCACCGCCGGCGGGGACGCGAAGATGGCGGACTTCGGGATCGCTCGGGCGGCCTCCGCGACCTCGCTCTCGAACAGCAGCCTCGTGCTTGGCACAGCCAAGTACATGTCCCCAGAGCAGGCCATGGGCGACCCCATCGGGCCCGAAAGCGACCTCTACTCGCTGGGGGTGGTGCTCTACGAGATGCTCACCGGCGAGGTCCCCTTCGACGCCGACAGCGCGGTCGGCGTGGCCATGAAGCATGTCACCGAGCCTCCGCGTGCCCCACGGGAGGTGAACTCCGCGGTGCCTCGGGCGCTGGACGCCGTGGTCATGAGGCTGCTCCAGAAGAAGCCCGGGGACCGCTACCCGGGCTCGGCGGAGCTCGTCGAAGACCTCCGGCGGGCGGACAAGGGCCTGCACCCGGTCTTCGGGACAGCCCCTGACCCGCGGGCTGTCGGGACGGAGACCGAGACGCGGCGTCTCGCCGCGCCGGTGCCGGCCCCAGAGAGTCCTGGGGGCGTGAGCGGGGCTTCCCCCCGGTCTCCCTGGAGAAGACGGCGGGCGCGGCTCCTGGCGGCCGTTGTGGTCGCGCTGCTTGCCGTGTTCGGCGTGGCGGCGCTGGGCCAGTTGCGGGGCCACGATGGCCAGGTGTTGGGCTCCCTCGGGGAGGCCCAACGGGCCCTGGGCATCGGCAGAGCGGAGGTGCCCAAGGTGGAGGGGATGACCGAGGAGGAAGCGCGGGGGCGGCTCGGCGAGGTGGGCTTGGGGATCAGCGTGGAGCGCCGCCACAGCCCCCGGGAAGACGAGGGCGAGGTGCTCGAGCAGTCGATCCCCGCGGGCAGGGAAGTCGAGAGGGGCTCCCGCATAGCCCTGGCGGTCGGCAGCGGCCCGCGTACCGCCAAAACTCCCAAGATCCTCGGCTTAACCCCCGAGGAAGCGCGGGCCGAACTCGAAGAGGCGGGCTTCGAGCTCGGCGAGCGCAGGGAGGCCCCGAGCGGTGAGGTGCCCGAGGGAGAGGTCGTCGCCCAAGACCCCGCGGCGGGAAAGGAGTCGGAGGTCGGCACCGAGGTAGATCTCACCGTCAGCTCCGGCCCACCGAAGCAGGGGGAGGAAGACCGGATCGGCGTGCCGGACGTCTCCGGCCTCGGCACCGACGCGGCGACCGAGCTCCTCGAGGAAGCGGGGTGCGAACTGGCGGGCACTAGGGAAGAGCCCAGCCTCGAGCCGGAGGGCACGGTCATAGGCACGGATCCGCCCATAGGGACGGCCGTCGCTTCGGGAACCCCGGTGATCCTCGTGGTCAGCGGCGGGCAAGGGGCCCCGCCGGCCGGAACTGACTCCAACGCTGGCTCTGACCCGCGGGCGGCTCCTTCGTCCTCCGCGTCGGCAACGGCCTCACCCGAGGCGTCCGCCGCCCGGGAACCCCAACCGGAGACCGAACCGCCGACCGCCTCACCCTCCCCGTCTTCGCCCGCGCCGTCTTCCCCGCCTCCCTCGCCGGAGCCCGCGCCGCCCCCCGCTCTCTCCTCGCCGGCGCCGGCGCCCCCGACCCCTTCGCCCTCTCCGGAGCCTTCCTCTCCGGGCAGCGCCCCCCCGGCGGCGGCGCCTTCCTCGCCCTCGTCAGCGTCCCCCGCCCCCGCTTCGGCCTCCGCCGGCTCCGGAGAGGAAGCCGAAGACGCCGAGGAAGACGAAGCGGAGGACGACGAGTAGGGGACGGTAGACGCTTTTTCGCGGCGGGCCGCGACGGGTAAGAATCCCAGATGAGTCAGCCCCTCTTCGACGGCCGCTACGAGGTCCTCCGCCGCCTCGGGGGCGGGGGCATGGCCGAGGTTCACCTGGCGCGCGACGAGGTCCTCGGCCGAGACGTGGCTCTGAAGATCTTGAGGGAACGGTTGGCTAAGGACGAGGTCTTCCTCAAGCGCTTCCGACGGGAGGCGAGGAGCGCCGCCACCCTCAACCACCCGAACGTCGTGCAGGTCTACGACCAGCGCCGCTCGCAGGACGGCGCCTACTACATCGCCATGGAGCACGTCTCCGGCGGCACACTCAAGGAGCGCATCGCGCGCGAGGGGCCGCTGGAACCCGGGGAGGCCGCCCGCATTGGGGCGCAGGTCGCCGAGGCGCTGCGGGCGGCGCACGAGAGCGGCGTGGTGCACCGGGACGTGAAGTCCCAGAACGTGCTCCTCACGGCCGCGGGCGACGCGAAGGTGGCGGACTTCGGCATAGCCCGGGCGGCCGACGCCACCACGCTCTCGAGTCCCGGCGCCGTCCTCGGCACGGCCAAGTACATGTCACCCGAGCAGGCGACGGGCTCGGTAGCTACCCCAAGAAGCGACCTCTATTCCCTGGGGGTGGTCCTCTACGAGATGCTCACCGGCGTGCCGCCCTTCGAGGCTGACGATCCCGCGCAGGCGCGAGCAAAGCACGTCCGCGAGCCTCCGCCACGCCTGGGGGAGAAGAACCCCGCGGTCCCCGAGGCGATGGACGCCCTCGTTGCCAGGCTTATGGCCAAGGACCCGGCGGCGCGCCCCGTGAGCGCCGCGGAGCTCGCAGACGATCTCCGCCGGGCCGCCACGGAGAAGCCCGCGGCCGAGGCGCCGGTCCCGATCCCCCCGCGGCCCCCGTCGCGCGCCGCGGACATAGGACCGCGCCGAGGAGAAGCGCTCCGGGTGCTGGCAGTCCTCGCGGCGCTTGCGGCGCTCGTCGCCCTGCTCGGCGTGGCCGGCTGGGGAGTCGGGGCAGGGCGATTCGGGGGCGGCGTGGCTGAGGGCCCGGGCGACCTCGTCGGCGGGGCACGCGGGGCACTCGAGGGGGTCAGGCGGGCCCTGCTGGGGCCCGCGGAGGTCGTGGTCCCCGACGTGGAGGGCCTGCCCCTCGGAGAGGCGCGCGGGCGCCTCTCCGAGGCGGGCCTTGGGGCAAAGACACGGTCTCGCCAAAGTTTCGAGAATGAAGCCGGGAGGGTGCTCGAGCAGTCGGTGCCAGGCGGCGGGGAGGCGGAGGAGGGTTCGAGGATCTTGCTCGCGGTCGGCGGGGGCCCACGATCCGCGGGCGATTCGGACGAAGGAGAAGCAAGCGGCGAGGGGGTACCAGATCTTGTCGGCCTGTCGTACTCGGAGGCGGAGAGGGCCTTGGAAGGGGCGGGCTTCGTCCTCGGGGGCGTGGAGGAGGCGCCAAGCGAGACTGTCCCGGCGGGCGTGATCGTGAGTCAGGACCCGGAGGCGGGTAGCGCGGCGGACGCGGGCACCCCGGTGTTCCTGACGACGAGCACCGGCAGATCTTCCACGTCTGCGTCGGCCCCCGCGTCGGCTTCCGCCAGCCCCTCCGCCCCGGCGTCGGCCGCGCCCCCGTAGACCCGATGGAAAGATGCGGAGCGGAGCGGAGAAGGAAGGTCTGACCGTCTCTTATTCACCGTACGTCCTAGAAGGATGATTCGGCGAACTTCGCGCTGAGGGGGTTCTCGGAAGTTCTCACCCCTATGGCGCGGGCGGGCATCCCTTCCTAGATCGGACACTCCATCGACCGCTCGATGCCCCCGAGCAGCATGCCTTCGGGTGCCACCCGGAAGGCCGCGTCGCGCGCGGCGGCGAGGGCGGTCCGCCGCGTCGTCGCCACCCTAAACATGGCGCGCGAGCCGCCCTGCAGGCCGGAGACGGGCTTGCGCCGGCGCTTCTCGTAGAGCGCGAGGGCACCCGAAACGTGGCGCGCGTCGGCCCGCGAGAGCTCGTCGTTCAGGACGTCCGCCCCGGCCCCCACGCTGGGGAGTAGCGTCGCGGCGGCGTCGCCAAGCAGGACCACCCGTCCCTTGTGCCACGCAGGATCGCGCGCGCGTCGAGGTCGGGCAGCCGCACGCGCCCCAGCGCGGGGGCTATGTGGAGCCTCACGGCCCAGGCGCGCTTCTCGTGGGTCCTGTGGGATACGGAGGGCTCGACGGCGTCCTTCAGCCACTCCTCCAGGTAATCCCGGACGGTCTGCGAGCCGGTCGAGAGCTGCCCGGCGGCGCGGTCCGCTTCCTTCCCGGCGGGCCAGGCGTCCGCGGCCTCGCGGGTGGCCTTGGTCGTGGTGAGGGTCTTCGTGAGCCCGCCCGCCTTATAGCGGAACTCGGCGCCGAAGCGCCCGTCCTTCCTCTCCCATACGCTCCCCGCCATGCTTCAAGGGTAGCGCGAGTCGGCGCCGCGCGCCACCGGGTTGCGGGGCATCGGACGCGCGCGGCCCGCGGTCAACATGGTGCAGCACGACGCCTTTAGTGTGGCTTCGATAGACCGGCGCAGAGGCAACGGTTGGGCTCCGATCCGTCAACAAAGCAGCCCGTTTGGCACAAGCACGTCCGCGCGACCGGCGGGGGCAAGCCGCCCGTTGATCCGACGGCCACGAAGCACGGGCCGCGAAACCCCGCCCCGGAGGGTCAATCTTACGAGTGGATGACCAACCCGCTCAGCAACAGTCCCAAGAGCGTTAGAAGCGCCAGTAGTGCTCCGCTGCCCGCGAAGACCGCGGCGAGCTGCGCGGCGACGGAGGCCAGCAGCACGTAAAAGAACAGCCGCCGCCTGTCCCTCTCGCCCGCTCCGACCGCCTTTCGCCTTCGGGCCGCCCGTATGGGCCTTGGTCTCTCAGAGAATGCCCGCCCAGGACGCGGTCTCCTGGGGGCCCGGTGCGCCGGTGCCTTCTTATCCGACGACCGGACCGTGCGAGGCCGCTGTACTCGGTTTCGCCCCATACCGGTCCCCAGCCTAGGGCCTGCTGCGTGCGGGGTGCAGGGCGAATCCGGCGAACACCAAGATGTTGCGGGGGCGCACTTGCCTCTTTACTATCAGGCCGCGTCGGGTCGATCCGCGATGTCGACAGGACGAACGCAGACATGGCACGCGCTCGCACCGGGCGCCAGGGGGGCCTAGGGGTACAATGCCTCGCATGGAAGGCGGCTCGAGCGGCGAGGAGAACGCGAACCTGTACGTGCGCGGCGTGGACGAGGGTAGCCGAGGCGAGCGGCCAGACCCCTCGGCCCTTATAGAGTTGCTCGACGTCTTCGGCGAGGACGGGCTGCGCTCGTACCTGATGGGGTTCGCCGAGGGCCTGGAGGACGCGCGGGAAGGATAGGTCGGCCCCGGTTCCGGGTAAACAACGCGGGATCACCGCGGGCGCGAGGAGGACGCGGGCACGATACCTGCACGGAAACGTTGAAGGAGATTTGCGCCGATGCCCGATTCCTCAAGCCGATGGTATAACCCGGGCGTGAAGCAGCCCGGCCTCAAGCGGGACGAGAGGCTCGCCCGCGTGATAGACGCCGCCATCGACCACGTAGACGAGGCTGTCCTGATCACCACCGCCGGGCTCGATCTTCCCGGCCCCGAGATCGTCTACGTCAACGACGGGTTCTGCCGGATGACCGGCTACGCGGCCGAGGAGGTCCTGGGCAAGACGCCGCGCATCCTCCAGGGGCCGAAAACCGACCGGGCGGAGCTCGACAGGCTGCGGCGCTGCCTCTCCCAGGGGAAACCGTTCTACGGGGGGGAGATTACCAACTACCGCAAGGACGGCTCGGAGTACGTCCTCGCGTGGTACATCTTGCCGATGGTCGACGATGCCGGGGAGATTACCCACTGGATGGCCAACCAGCGGGACGTCACCGAGCGCAGGGCGCTAGAGGACCAGTTGAGGCATCAGGCCCTCCACGACCCCTTGACCGGTCTCCCCAACCGGGTTTTGCTGATGGACCGCCTCGAGCACGCCCTGAAGCGGGCGGATCGGCGGGAGGGGCGGGTCGCTGTGTGCTTCATGGACCTGGACGACTTCAAGGTCGTCAACGACTCCCTGGGCCACGAGGCGGGCGACCGCCTCCTCGTGGCGCTGGCCGGGCGCCTGGAGGGCTCCCTGCGCCGCGAAGACACGCTCGCGCGGTTCGGCGGCGACGAGTTCGTCGTCCTGATCGAAGACGCCCCGGACGCAAGCCGGGCGACCGGCGTCGCCGACAGGATCGTGGACGCGCTTCGGGAGCCATTCGTCGTGGAAGGGCGCGAGGTGTTCGCCACCCTGAGCATGGGCATCGTCCTGGCCGACTCCCCCCGGGAGCGCCCCGAAGACCTGCTGCGCAAGGCGGACATCGCCATGTACAGGGCGAAGGAGAAAGACAAGGCCGGATACGCGGTGTTCGACCCGAGCATGAACGCCCGGGTCGTGGAGCGGATGGAATCGGAGGGCGACCTCAGGCGGGCCCTAAGGCTTGGGGAGTTCACGGTCCACTACCAGCCCAAGGTGCTGCTCGAGACCGGCGCCATCGTCGGCGTCGAGGCTCTCGCGCGGTGGGTGCACCCGGAGCGGGGACTGGTGCCCCCCGCGGGGTTCATCCCGCAGGCGGAGGAAAGCGGGCTGATCGTCCCCATCGGGCGTTGGGTGCTGGAGGAGGCCTGCCGTCAGGCGCGGGAGTGGCAGACTCTCCACCCGATCGATCCCCCGCTGGTGGTCTGCGTGAACATATCCGGCAGGCAGTTCCGTTACCCGGGGCTCGTGCAGGACGTGGCCCGGGTCTTGCGAGAATCCCGGCTGGAGCCGGGGAGCCTGGACCTGGAGATCACCGAGAACGTCCTGATAGAAAGCGCCCAGAACGGTCTACCCGTCGAACGGCTGAGGCGCCTGGGGGCGAAGATGATAATAGACGACTTCGGGACCGGCTACTCCTCGCTCTCTTACCTCAAACGCTTGCCCGTGGACTTCCTTAAGGTCGACCGTTCGTTCGTCGAGGGGCTCGGCCGCGACCCCAAGGACGAAGGCATCGTCTCCTCGGTGATCGACCTCGCTCGTGTCTTGGGTATGGAGACGATCGCGGAAGGGGTGGAGAGCGTGGAGCAGGCCGAGCGGCTGCGGGAACTGGGCTGCCGCTTCGCGCAAGGGTACCTCTTCTCCAAACCCATGGCGGCCGAAGAAATGGGCGAACTGCTGGCGACGGGCGCCCGCCTGACCGGGTCCGCCTCAGGCGGCGGTCCCCAGCCGGACGCCCCGGGTGGCGCTTGACCGAGGATAGGCCCACCACGACCGGGCACGCGGTCCCGGTCTTGGGCTCCCTCCGCTCCTTGAGCATCGGCAAGATCGCCTCCACAAGGGTGGCCTGGCGGGTGACATTCGGGCCGGGGCCGGAGCACGGGAAGTGGCCGGAGCCGGAGCGCAGTGAACGAGGGAGGCAGGGACGTGTCCGAAGAGACGCACGAGGTAGTAAGGGCCAAGAGCTTGGAATTGGTGGACGAGGAGGGGGAGCTCCGCGCGCTCATGGGCAGCTACCCGAACGGCTCGGTCGGCAAGAGGCTCAAGCGCCACGGCTATGAGTGGAAGACATATGGGGAGAACATAGCCGGGGGATCGGGGCGCCTGGGCACCTCGGAGAACGTCTTCAAGCGCTGAATGAAGAGCCGCACGCACAGGCCCAACATACTCAAGAGGGGCTTCCGCGAGGTGGGTATCGGCACGGCCACCGGGACGTTCAAGGGGAACAGAGGGTACATCATGTACACCGCCGACTTCGAAAAGCGGCGCTAAGCAGCGGTACGCTCCCGATCGCCTCGTCGGCGGCCCTCCCAACCTATCGCTCCTACCCACCCAAACTCGTAGAAGGGGCGTTCTCCGAGGTCCGCGTAGCACCGGTCCGCTACCGTAGGAGGTCTCCAAGCACTTCGGCCTGGCGCCTTCGGTAACGCCCCTCGGAAGGACCATCCTCACCCGTCGGGGCGGGCCGTACGGACCGGAGGCCCCGGCTAGGGGGCGTCGCCAAGTTGCCGCATCAAGAGCTCCAAGGACAGGTAGATGCGTACCGCCGAGATCTCTCCACCCCGCAGGTCGTAGACCACGCCGTAGGGCACCCTCACCTCCCTGCCTGTGGCGGCCACTCCCCCGAACTCGCCCACGTGCTCGCCTACGAAGTCGAACTCGGCCGCCGCCTGGCCGTCGTCGACGATCATGCTCTTGAGTTCCGGACGTGCCTTGAACGCCACCGTGTGGAGGTGGTCTATCCAAGCCTCGGCCCCGTCCGGTCCTTCGGCACCTTGATCGGTGCCCACCAACGCCACGACCACGTCGTCGGAGAAGTGCCTCTTGTAGGGACCCCCAAGCAGGTCTTCGACGTAGGCTTCCATCGTCCGTCGGGCGACCTCGACCGCCATACCCGCTCCTCCTTTCCTGCGCTCCCCACCGGAGCTACCGCGGCAATTGTAACTAAAGAGCCAATACCAATGCCACCCCCACCGAGCACGGTCCTTGCTTTTGCCTTCCTGTACACCCGAGTGCGTGGAAGGCGGATTCTGCGAACTTCGCTTTGAGGGGGTTCCAAGAAGTTCGCGTACGGTGGACGGGGCGCCGAGCGGGTACAACCCGCGTGGACCCTCTTCTCGGATAGGAGCACAACATGCGCGTGTTGGTGACCCTCTCGCCCAGGATGTACCGCGAGGCCGTGGCGCTCTCGATCCACCGCAACCGCCCCGGCCTCGACGTGAGGAGCGCCCCGCCGGAGGAAGCCGAGCGGGAGCTCGAAACGTTCCGGCCCCACCTGCACGTCCACAACGACACCGCCCCCGTCCCCCGGGGGGCGCTGACGCGCGTCCCCTGGCGGGTGGAGGTGCGCTACTCGGACTCCATGAGCGCCAGGGTGGTGGCCGACGGGCGGGACGAGGAGGTCGGCGACATGGACATCGGGGGGCTGCTCGCCGTGGTGGACGCGGCGTCGGGGCCGGGGCTCGCGCAAGGTGAGGGCCGGGCCTAGCCCGCCTCGTCGCCCTCGGCGGTGATCTCCTCGATGGTGATCCAGTCCCGCAAGAGCGCCTCCCTTGCCGCCTCGCCGCGGGAGTGGACGCCCATCCGCTCGTAGACGGTGGCCAGGTGGCGCTTGACGGTCGCCGCGGAGATGTGCAGCGAGGAGGCTATGCGCCCGTTGGAGAGGCCGCGGGCCGCCAGCAGCAGGACCTCGAGCTCCTTGGCCAAGAGCGTCCCCTCCGAGCCCCCCTCCGCACTCCCCAGCAGCGCCTTTGGCATCCCCACGACGACGTCGCCGCCCCCCGGGTCGAGGACCGCCGCGCGGACGGCGGCGACGAGGTGGTCTGCGGAGTCGCTCTTGAGCAGGTAGGCGCTCGCCCCGACCTCGGACAGCCCCCTCACGTACCTGGGGCTCTCGAACATGGTGACGATGACCACCTTGGGCGGGTCGTCGAAGGCGCGCATCGCCCCCAGCGTCTCCCTGGCCCGCTCGAAAGGCATCTGCACCTGCATGACCACGACGTCGGGCGCCAGATCGCGGGCCAGGCGCAGGGCGTCTTCGTCGTTGGGCACCTCGGCGACGACCTCCATGGCCCCGTAGGAGGCCAGGATACCGGCCAGCCCCTGGCGGAACATCGTGTGGTCGTCGGCCAGTAGCACCCTGATAGTCGCGTCCGCGCCCCTGTTCTCCCCCACCACCCCCCTTTCGTCGAGCGCCTACGGGGTTAGTCTACCGCCTGCACCTTTCGGGCCACCTTTTGGTGTATGCTTCGCGCGTCCACGAAAGGGCAAACCCGCTGCGAGGCGGGGGCGCAAAGCCCACGGGTCTCCGACGGTCGGAGACGGCCGGGCCGCCGAGGGGAGAGGCATGACGGGAAGGACGCGGGCCGCCACGAGCAGGAGGGGGGCCACTCACGCCTCGCCGACGAGGACCTGCTCCCCCTGGTCGCGGGGGGCGACGTGCGGGCCTTCGCCGTGCTCTACGATCGCCACGGTCGGGCCGCCTACTCGCTCGCCTACCGGATGATGGGCGAGAGGCAGGCCGCCGAGGACCTCACGCAGGAGGCGTTCCTCAAGGTGTGGCGCTCGGCGGGCGGGTACCGCCCCGAGCGCGGCAGCGTTCGCACCTGGGTGCTCTCGATCGCCCACAACCGCGGCATCGACCAGCTCCGGTCGATGGCGAGCCGCAGGAGGACCCAGGACCGCGTCGAGCGGGAGGCCCTACGCTCGCAGCCGAGCGAGGCGTTCGACGAGGCGTGGGCCAACCGCCGGCGCGAGCGGGTCGGGGAGGCCTTGGGCACGCTGCCCCCCGAGCAGGTCGAGATACTCGAGCTGGCCTACTACTCTGGCCACACCCACGCGGAGATATCCGACCTCCTCGGCCTGCCGCTCGGGACGGTCAAGGGCAGGGTGCGCCTCGCGCGCGAGGCGCTGAGGGACCGCCTCGAGCCCGACGGGACGGCGGACCGGGGCCCCGCCGCCTAGGGACCGGGGCCGTGTCCCACCGGAAGCCGCAGCACCCCCGTCGACGTGGCTAGGGAACGTTATTCACCCGACTGCCTAGAGAGACTGTCTGAAAAGTAGTTCGTGTGCCGTCTCAGCGGTGAATCTTACCGGTATACGGAAGCCAGAGAGGCCGAAGAGGAGCGCTTCGGCCTCTCTCTGGAGGCCACGCGCCCGTACCCCAGAGACTTTTCAGACAGTCTCAGAAGGATCATTCTCCGAAGTCCGCTTGCAGGATCCTGCATAGGTTGCAGCCTCAATGACCTCTTGATGTCCTTTGCGTTCTCGATAAGCTTCTGGCTTTCCACGACATATTGTGCTGCCGAATAAAGATGCGAATTCTTGAATGCGGGCGTGCCAGGTAAGGAGCGCGCGACGAGGACCCGCCAG
>CADCUW010000348.1 GCA_902805985.1 uncultured Rubrobacteraceae bacterium | reverse complement strand
AACCCGCGCCTTTCCTCTAACGGGTGGCGAATCCGGTCCCTGCGCCCGTTGAGTCGTCGGCGACCTCTAGACGGACGCGGGGGTGGGAGAGGGTTCAGGAGACCCGGCCCCCGGTCTTGTAGGAGAGATCCGGTCGGCCTGAGCAAGATGCGCGTAGGAACCGCCTTGGAAACTTGCGCGACCCTGTTGGACCCCCAGGGTCGCCGGACGCCTGCTCACCGGCTACGAACACGTATAAGGCGGCTTCGAAGGCTCGTTGGTCTCGCGGGTGAGGAAGCCGGGGACAATTTGTCGACACTCACCATAAGACCCGGCAAAGTACCGACCGCCTCGACCGCGCCGCCCGCGAAGGTGTGCGCGGCCTTTGGCGCGGTCGGTACTTGGCGTGGGGCATCGACCGCGCCCCGGCCGGCCGAGAACGCGCCGTAAACGGCCCTCGTTCGGAACAACGATCTTGGGGAGCATCTTGCGTTTCCCGAGGTTACGTGGGCGGAGTCGGGGCCCCTAGGCCCCGACTCCGCCCATCGAGACGCACTTGAGGTCCAGGTACTCCTCGACCCCGTGGCGCCCCCCCTCGCGGCCGAAGCCGGACTCCTTGAGTCCTCCGGAGGGGGTCTGGTCCGTGGAGGGCATGCCGTCGTTGGCGCCCAGGATGCCGTACTCGAGCTCCTCGGCCAGCCGCCAGGCGCGCCCTACATCGCGGGTGAAGTAGTAGGCGGCAAGGCCATAGGCCGTGTCGTTGGCCCGTCGGACGACCTCCTCTTCGGTGTCGAACGGCATGACCGCCGCGACCGGGCCGAACGTCTCCTCCTGGGCGACGAGCATCGAGTCATCGGCCCGGCGAAGTACCGTCGGCGCGAAGAAGTTGCCGCGACCTTCGATCCGCCGGCCGCCGAGCGCCACCGTGGCGCCCTTCAGCCTCGCGTCCTCGACGTGGCGCTCGACCTTCTCGATGGCGGCCGGCTCGATAAGCGGCCCCACCTCGACCCCGTCCCCGAGGCCGTCGCCGACCTTCATCCCTTCCATGCGTTCGACCAGGAGCCGGGAGAACCTTTCCTCGATCTCCCTGTGCACGTAGATTCGGTTCGCCGAGACGCAGGTCTGGCCTGCGTTGCGCATCTTTGAAGAGATCGCGTCCTCCACGGCCGCCCCCACGTCCGCGTCCTCGAAGACGATGAAGGGGGCGTGGCCGCCGAGCTCCAATGAGAGGCGCTTCACCGTGTCGGAGGCCGCCCGCATCAGGATCTTCCCGACCTCCGTCGAGCCTGTGAAGGAGAGCTTGCGGACGCGCCTATCCTCCATGATGGCGGAGGAGAGGTCGGCGGGGTCCATCCCGGTGACCACCGAGAGCACGCCTTTTGGCAGCCCGGCGTCCTCGAAGGCCCCGGCGAGCTCCAGCGCCGAGAGCGGGGCGAGCTCCGAGGGTTTGACCACCATCGCGCACCCGGCCGCGAGGGCCGCCCCGACCTTGAGGGCGACCGAGGAGGCCGGGAAGTTCCAGGGTGTCACGGCGGCGGCGACCCCCACGGGACGCGTGAGGAGGAAGATCCTCTTGTCGGGGGAGTCGGCCGGCATCGTCTCGCCGCGGATGCGCCGGGCCTCTTCCGCGAAGCGGTCGAGGCAGGACGCGGCGTACAGGACCTCCCCCTCCGACTGGGGGAGTGGTTTGCCCTGCTCTAGCGTCATCACCCGCGACATGTGCGCCGCCCGCTCGCGTATCAGGCGGGCGGTCTCGGCGAGGATGCCGGCCCGCTCCCCCGCCGTCGTCCTGCCCCATCCCCGCTGGGCGCGCGCGGCGGCCTCGATGGCCGCCCGCATGTCGGGCGCGCCCCCGTCCGGCAGGGTCGCCACCGTCTCCCCGTTGGCCGGGTTCGTCACCCCGAAGGTCCCGCCTGACAGGGCCTGGCGCCACTCCCCACCCACGAACAGGGCGTATGCGTCTCTTGCTACGGACATTCTCCACCTCCATCGTCCCAGACGCGAGGACGGCCCACGTCTACCACCGCACCAGCCCGGAGGCCCGGCCCGTCGCGGCGCCGACCCCGGCTCAAGAAGCGGCGCCGATCCACCAGAGCTCTACCTTGACGGGCATGCGCGCGAATACCTGTAGCAAAGCATCGGCCGGCCCCACCCCTACTACGTCGTCGTGAGCACACACGTCGCGTCAATATAGCGTGAAGGCTCCCTACGCGTCTAGTAGCCACCGTCCGCGGGGGAGGGGCGGGGGAGGTAGCAGGAGATACGCCCCCTGGTCTGTTGCCAGAGGCCCGGTCGTCCTGGGCAAGATGCGCGTAGGAGCCGTTTCAATGGCCCGTGCCGTCGCGTCGGGTGCCAGGCGTCGGGAGCCAGCGTATCGGCTACAAACGCGTTTGAGGCGGCCTTGAAGGGCCCTGGTCGGTGAGAAGGCTGCCGCAAGAAGAACTGCGTCCCCGACAAGCGCCGCAAAGTACCGCCCGCATCACCCGCACCCCAGTCGAAGCTAGACGTGTGGGCATTCAGTGCGGTCGGTACAGGCACGGGGTATCCACCACGCTGCGACCGCCCACGAACCTGACGCTCAGCGGGCCTTTTCCTCGGTATTGGTGGTCGCGGTCGGTGCAGTCGCTACTTTACATCCCGTGGCCTCGAACGCTACGTGGCTACCACCGCGAGCGCCTGGAGCCCAGCCGGCACGCGGGCAAACTCTTCCCAGCCTTCTCCTGAATCCTGGCTGCGCAGGATCGTCCCGTCCCCCAAGCCGGCATACACTGACCCGGGCTCCGCGCAGAGCGCGTAGGGGAAGGCGGCAATCCCCTCCAAGACGGCTTCCCAACGCCCGTCCGCCACCCGCCGGTAGATCGCCGCGTCGGAGAAACCCCCGCCGTGCGCCCGTCCCGGACCGGATGCGGCCGAGGCGTAGACGAGGGTCGGGTCCTCGGCGTCCGCGGCCAGCCCCCACGCGTAGCGGAGGCCCATCCCCTCGTCGGCCGCTTCCCAGCTGTCGCCGAAGTCCCGGCTCAGGGCGAATCCCCCGCCGCCGGCCTCGTACAGCAGCCCCGGGTCCTTGCGGTGGGCGGCCAGGGAGTGGCAGTCGGCCTGGGCGCCCGGGCGCTGGTCCTGCCAGGTCTCCCCGCCGTCGGTGCTTCTGACGATGCCGCCCAGCTCTATGCCGACCACCACCAGGTCCGGGTCCGTATGGGAGGGCGCGATGGCGCGCACGTGGGAGGTCCAGGGGCGGGGAGGGAAGCTCCAGGTCGGCGCCGAAGGGAGGTTCCTCATGCCCTCTAGCTCCCGCCAGGAGGCGCCCCCGTCGCGGCTGACGAACAGCGCGGAGGGCTCCGTGCCCGCGTAGACGGCCCCGTCCGCGGGCGAGACGGCGGCCGCCGTGACCCTCGGGTGCCCGATGCCCGAAAGCTTCTCCCAGCTCCCCCCGCCGTCCGTGCTCTTGAAGAGGCCGTCGTCCGAGGTGCCGACGTACAGCGTGCCCGGGTCTTTCGGGTCGACTGCGAGGGACTGGGCTCCGCGCCCCTCGAGCGCGGTTCTGGCGCTACTGTCCTTCACTACGGCCACGGCCTCGTACCCGACCGCGTACAGTCGCGCCAATGCGGAACCTCCGATCCTCTCCACCGGTCCTACTTACTTCCTAGCGGAAGTATGGGATACCGCGCCCCAGCCCTCAAGGCCTGGTCGGGAAGTCGGTCGCCAAGGCGCCCGCACACATACCCTTGCAATAGTGAAACGAGTACCAACCGGCGGTTCGACAGGCAGGGACGGGTGGCCAAGCCGAGCTATTACGTTGAGATAAGCAACGACTACCTAGGCAAGCACAAGCGCGTGACGGGCCGCACGCCGAGGGAGGTGCAGGCCAAGTCGACAGAGCAGCTGCTCCGCTGGTACCAAGAAGAAGAACGCGCCCGCGAGCGGGAGGCGGTCGCTGACGTCAAGGAGCACGCAAGGCTGACGCGCGAGCACGAGGATGCCGAGAGTCGCCACGAAGAGGAGCGGAACGCGAAGAACGCTGAGATCGAGGCGTTCCGCCGGGGCTACGAGGCGGGGGAGCCCGAGGCGGTCGAGAGGTACGTCTCGCTCGTGCTCGCCAACTCCGCGTACCCCGAGGGGTTCCCGCGGGAGTTCGGCGTCCAGTACCGGCCGGAGGAGCGGACCGTCGTCGTGGACATGGAGCTGCCCTCACCGGAGGCGGTACCCCGGGTGGTCCAGTACAAGTACGTCGCGAGCCGCAAGGCGATCGACGAGGTCCCGATGAAGGACAAGAACTTCCAGAGGTACTACGATTCGATCGTCTACCAGACGGTGCTCAGGACCCTCCACGAGGTCTTCGAGGGCGACTACGCCGGGGTGGGCGAGGCGGCGGTGGCCAACGGGTGGGTGCAGGGGGTGGACCCCGCCACGGGCAAGGACTTCCGCTCGTGCATAGCCTCCTGCGAGGCAGACCGCGAGGGCTTCTCCGAGATCGACCTGGGACGGGTGGAGCCGGAGGCGTGCTTCCGGCAGCTCAAGGGCCTGGGCGCCACGCGGCTCGCCTCCCTCAAGCCGGTGGCGTCCCTCCGCAGGATAAAGCGGGAAGATCCAGGTTCAACGAGGCCCGAGAGGTGCTGGACGAGCTCGAGGCGGGGAGCAACCTGATCACGATGGACTGGCAGGACTCCGAGCTGCTCGTGCGCGACGTCTTCGAGAAGGTCTTCTCAAGTGACGGCGCCGAGGTCAACGTCACCCGCGCCAGCCGCGACGAGGGCGTCGACGCCGTGGTGATAGACCCCGACCCCCTCAAGGGCGGCAAGATCGTCGTGCAGGCCAAGCGCTACCGCAAGGCCGTCGGGGTGGTCGCGGTCAGGGAGCTCTACGGGTCCATGCAGA
>CADCUW010000347.1 GCA_902805985.1 uncultured Rubrobacteraceae bacterium | reverse complement strand
GCGGCGCCCTGGCCGAGCTGGCCGCCGTCCCCGCCTCCTACCTCGCCCGGGTGCCCGAGGCGATGTCGATCGAGAAGGCCGCCGCCATCCCCACCACCGCCGCCACCGCCTACCAGGCCCTGTTCGAGATGGCGGACCTGGAGCCGGAGCAGACCGTGCTGGTGCACGCGAGCACTGGCGGCGTCGGCAGCATCGCCATCCAGTTCGCCAAGGCCGCGGGTGCGCGGGTGATCGCCACCTCCTCCGGCGACGGTGTCGAGATCGTCCGCAGGCTCGGCGCGGACGAGGTGATCGATTACCGCCAGGAGGACTTCGCTGAGAAGGTCTCCGACGTAGACTTGGTGCTCGACACCGTCGGGGGGGAGACCCAGCGGCGCTCCTTCGGGGTACTGCGCCGGGGCGGCCTGCTGCTCGGTATCGCCGTCCCGCCGGACGAGGAGGCGGCCAGCGCGTACGACGTGAAGACCGCCTTCAACGTCCACACCTCCGACGCGGACCGGCTCAAGAAGGTCGTCGACCGCATCGACGCCGCCGGGACGGAGGTCCTGATCGACCGCACGGTGCCCCTGGACTCGCTGGACGAGGCCTTCGCCCGCCAGGGATCTGGGCACGCCCGCGGCAAGATCCTGATCACCCCCTGACCGCGCCGGATCGAGCAACCGGGGACGACACGCCGCCGCGTGCTCGTCCCCGGGACGCAAGACAGCAGGGGTAGCCGATACCACGAAGGAGAACGTCATGTAGGAGAACGTCATGTCCCGCATCACGCGACGAGGTGCCGTATGCACTAGCCTCGTTGCCTTTTTCGTCCTTCGGGTGGAGACAGGAGGATCGTTTAGGAAGACAGCACCGACAAGGTGGCGCTCGTCACCGGCGCGAACAAGGGCATAGGCCGCGAGATAGCGCGGCAACTCGGAGGGCTCGGCATGACCGTCCTCGTCGGGGCCCGCGACTGGGGCCGGGGCGAGGACGCCGCGCGCGAGCTTCGCGACGAGGGCACCGACGCGCGCTTCGTGCGCCTCGACGTCACCGACCATGGTTCGATGGCCGCGGCGGCGCGGAGCATCGACGAGGAGTTCGGCCGGCTCGACGTCCTGGTGAACAACGCCGGCATCCCGGCGGGCGGCGGCTGGGCAACGGCGCCCCTGCGCGCCACCGAGTACACGGCGGACCTCGTGCGGGCCGTCTACGAGGTCAACGTCCTCGGCGCGGTCGCCGTTACCCACGCCATGCTCCCCCTGCTGCGCCGTTCGCCCTCGGCCCGCATCGTGAACATGTCCAGCGAGCTCGGGTCGCTGGCGGCCCTGTCGGACCCCGGCGCCGTCGAAGAGTTGGATCCCTCGCTGCACATCGCGGGGTCCCGGGGTCTGCTCGCCTACAACTCCTCCAAGGCCGCGCTGAACGCCATCCCGCTGATGTACGCTGGCGAGCTTGGCGACGAGGGCATCCTGGTCAACGCCGTCGGCCCCGGCTTCACGGTCACCGACCTCAACGACCACAGGGGCGAACTCACGGCCGAGCAGGCCGCCACCGTGCAGGTGAAGGCGGCGACGCTGGCCGACGACGGACCTACGGGCAGGTTCCTCTCCCGGTACGGCGAGGCTCCCTGGTGAGGCGATTGCCACGTGCTCGCGACGAACCGGACGTTGGCGTCCTGAGATACCACGGCCACGAGGGCGTCCGGCACCGCCGCCGCCAGGCGGTAGGCCGAGCGGTGGCGGGTGCCGACGGCCTCCGCGCTCTCCAGCACGGTGGTCTCCCCCTCCGCGTCGAGGGCCTTCTCGACGGAGAGGACCGGCTCTAGCTCGCCGGAGATCTCACCCCCGAAGCCCAAAAGCTCGCCCCGGTCGGTCATGACGACCGCGCCATCCACCGCCGCGAGGCCGGCGACGAGGTTGGCGAACTCGAAGAGCGCCTCGTCGAGCTCGGCGAGCTCGCGGTCGTCGCTTTGCGCGTACTCCTCCCAGCTGACGGCCGTGGGGTAGGAGGCCGCAGCACCCCGGCCGTGGGTCCGGGCCAGGCGGTTCATGGTGTCCACGATCAGGTCCCTGAAGCGCCGCCGGTGCTCGCCGTTCGCGAAGGTGTGCTTGAGGGAGACGTACCCGCCTAGCACCTCTTGTGCCCTCTCGGGCGGGACCACGATGTCGCGGGAGTTATCCGAGCTTCTCCGGGGCGTCGTTCTGTGCGAGATCCCGCATGCGGAGTTCGGGTAAGGCCCCTTCTGTGAAGTTCGCTGTCGTCGAGGTCCTGGAGGACGGATGAATCAACGATTGTCTGAGTGGCCCGGTAGGTGCCACAGAAAGGACGACGATGTGGCGCCGCTTGCGCGATCTGTGCGACGTTGTTTATCGACAGGCGGTGACACAGCTTAGATCCGGCCTTCGAGAAGGCCGTTCCAGCCGCCGCTACAATGCGACGGACGAGACCTGCATGGAGAGGAGTATCTTGCGGACGAGGGTGCGGCAGCTGACGGTGCACACGAAACGCGCCTTCGCCATCGCGCGCTCCTCCGACGATACCTTCGGGCGTGTCGTTTTCGAGATCGAAGAAGACGGGTTTGCCGGCCGGGGTGAGGCCGCGCCCTCGGGCCGCTACGACCAGGACGCGGTGGGCGTCGCGGACGCGCTTGAGAACGTCGAGGTCAGGGACCCGTGGGACATCGAGGGTACGCTCCGCCTGAACGCGGGCCTGCCCCCTTCGGCGCTGGGCGCGCTGGACAACGCCCTGCACGACCTCGCCGCCAGGAGGCTCGGCGTGCCGGTCTATCGCATGCTCGGTCTCGGCAAGCCTGAGCCGGTCTCCGCCTACACGCTGGGGATAGCCGACAGGAAGACGACGGTTGCTGACGCGGAGAGGTTACGAAGCTACCCGATCCTGAAGGTCAAGATCGGGGGGTGGGAGGACGTCGAGACGCTGCGGGCGGTGCGGGAGGTCTCGGGCGCGGATCTCTGGGTGGACGCGAACGAGGCGTTCTCGCTTGAGGAGGCGGTCGAGCTTGCGCGCGGGTTGCGGGGGATGGTCGGCATGATCGAGCAGCCCGTTCCCGCCTCCGCCGGCCCGGAGGCGTTGCGGGCTGTCACGGAGGCGGCCCATCCCGTGCCGGTGATCGCCGATGAGTCGGCCGAAAACGCCCGCGACGTGCCGAGGCTGGCCGGCTGTGTCTCCGGGGTGAACGTCAAGCTCGCCAAGTGTGGCGGCATCCGGGAGGCGCTGGAGATGGTCCATGCGGCGCGCGCCCACGGGATGAGGCTCATGCTCGGGTGCATGGTCGAGACCTCACTGGGGATCTCCGCCGCGGCCCACGTCTCCGGCCTCTTCGACTTCGTTGATCTCGACGGCGCGATGCTCCTCGCTGACGATCCGTTCGCCGGTCTCGTCTACGACGACGGCCGCATATTGCTACCGGACACGCCCGGCTTGGGGGTAGAGCCCCGGTGAGCGGCCTCCCGCGACGCCGGTACGCGATCCTGGCCGAAGGCCGCCTCCACGAGGCGAAGACCGCCCACGGCGTGCTGCGCTACGGCAAAGACGAGGTCGTCGCCGTGCTGGACTCGACGCTTGCCGGGGAGAGCGTCGCCGGCGCGATGCCGGACCTTCTCCCGGATCCGGGCCGCGACGCCCCGATAGTTGCAACCCTCCAGGAGGCACTCGCCCATGGACCGACCTCCGTGCTGGTCGGGGTCGCCCCGGCCGGAGGAAGGTTGCCGGGGGAGTGGATGGAGACGTTGAGGGAGGCGTCCGAGGCCGGGCTCGAGATCGTGGGTGGGTTGCACCAGCGTCTTGGCCCGGAGTTCCCCGGGGCGAAGGTCTGGGACGTGCGCGAGCCGCCTTCGGAGGTCCCGATCTTCTCCGGCGAAGGGTTCGCGGTGGGACCGAAGGTCGCGCTGACCGTCGGGACCGACGCCGCCATCGGCAAGATGACCGCGACGCTCGAGTTGGAGAGGACGGCTAGGGCGGCCGGAATCACCACGGCCTTCGTCCCGACCGGGCAGACGGGGGTCATCGTGGCCGGGTGGGGGGTCTGTGTGGACGCCGTCGTCTCGGACTTCGTGGCCGGCGTCTCGGAGATGCTCGTCTTGCAGGCCGCCAAGTCTTCTCCTGACCTGATCCTGGTGGAGGGACAGGGCTCGCTGGCCCACCCGGCCTACTCTGGCGTCACGCTCGGCCTGCTCCACGGCTCTTGCCCTGACTGCCTGATCCTCTGCGTCTCCCCCGACGATACCCCCGGCTACGCCGGCGTCCCCCGCCCGTCCCCGGCCCGCGCCGCCCGCCTCTACGAAGAGGTCGCAGCCCTCGTCAAACCCGCCCCCGTCGTCGCCGTGAGCGCCAACACCAGGGGGCTGACGAACGGGGAGGCGCAAGCCTTCGTCGGGAAGATCGCCTACGAGACCGGGCTGCCGACAGCCGACCCGTTCAGAGACTCAGCGGACCCCATCCTGGAGGCGGTGCTGGGGAGCTAGCCGGCTCTCTTACAGCCTTCCCCGAGCGCGGGCGGGTTCCAAACCCGCCCCTACGGTGGGGTGGATGGCCGGTGACCCGCGTGCGGCGGTTTGGTCGATGCCCACGCCAGCGTCCCGCTGATGTCGGCCGATGGCTGAAAGCGGCCGTCAGGCTGCGTGCTGAGAGGCGCGAAGCGCCGTGCCGAGAGTTGAGGCCGCAGGCCGGAGCGTGCTGACGAGCCGGTGTGCCGCGAAGCCTGAAGGGCGCAGCGTACTGGCGCCTTTATTAACGCCGGTTTTACACGCCCAAGCATAACCTTATGTTAGAATGCCGAACGTGGCACGATGCTTGACGCTCAACGCTAGCTACGAGCCCGTGGCCCTTGTGCCGGTCAAGAGGGCCATCGTCCTCGTT
>CADCUW010000346.1 GCA_902805985.1 uncultured Rubrobacteraceae bacterium | reverse complement strand
CTGTCGAGGACGAAGACGCTTATAGGGTTGACGATGATGCTCATGATTATCGCCCCGATACCGACGGCGACCCCGAGCCCCACGCCCGCGAGCAGGCCGCCGCCGGGACGCCTGAAGCCTAGAGGTGTCAGCGAGAAGCTCGCCTTCCGGCCGAGGACCCGTGCTACCACGACGCCCAGCCAGAACACGCAGACAACGAGGGCCGCGACGGCGGTGTTCATCAGGACGACGGAGAGCAGCGTTCCCTGCGGGTCGTTAACGGCGTCCGCCTTCCAGATAGACCTCGTCCGCCGTCCAGTCGTCGGGAGCGTCTCGCAGGAGGCGATCTTTCAGGGAGGCCGGCAGGAGTCCGATCCCCGGCAGCTCTCCGGCGCCGACCCAGCGCAACTCGCGCAGGGTCGGCTCGGCGTCCGGCGCCACCTCGGGGTCGGACCCGAGGCTGGCCTCCGCTCCGTCTTCCGGGATCATGCGGACGGTGACGTCAACCGTGTGCCGGCCCTCGCGCAGGAACTCGCCGACGTAGAGCACGCCCGAGAATTCTGTGCGCAGGCCCGTCTCTTCCGTGACCTCGCGCGCGGCGCACTCGGGGATGGTCTCCCCCGGCTCCAGCCTGCCGCCCGGCAGGACCCAGTACGGGTCGCGGTCCGGCTTCTGGTGGCGGACGAGCAGGAGGCTGTCGCCGCGCCCGATGACTGCGGCGACCCGCACCCCGAAATCCATCCCCGATAGAGAGTGATTCTTGCCCATGCTGCATGAGTATACCCGCGGGGCTTCACGGAAAAGGTGGCCCAGACTACGGGGCGCCCGCCGGTGAGTTCTCGGGTTCGGGGGCCGTGATCTGGCCCTCCAGCTCGTCGCAGGCCCATAGGACCAGGCTAAGGCCCTCTTCGCTGGTGATGCGTTCGCCCCGGGGACTACGGGTAGTGAGGATCTCCCCCTCCGTGGTCGGATAGAGGCCGGTTGCCTGCCGGCGGAGCCTGAGCTTCTCGAGCCTGGGCCCTCCCCCGGCGGCGAAGTCCAGGACGGAGTCGAGGTAATCGATCATCACAGGGCCGTCGGCCCTCCCTGCGACCGCCGCGTGGAACAGCCGTCCTCCGAGGCTCCCGAAACCGGGCACGAGGAGCCGCCCGCCGGCGATCTCGAAGGTGGAGACCCCGTCGTCCGGCGTAACCGTCAGGGCCTCGCGCACGACGCGCTCCGCCGCGGAGAGGATGAGCTCGACGGCGGTAAAGGTTGTCTCGGGGAGGTTGCTGTCCATGCCGCGCAGCTCAAGGGTGCCCTGGCGGTTCAGGCGCACCGGGTTCCAGGCGGGCCTTAGGAGGTCCCCGCCGGACTCCAGGAAGAGCCCGAGGTCCACGCCCGCCCGCTCCATCGCGGCGAGCCACGCCCGGTAGCGGTCGAATTGCTGCCGGACGAGGTGGGCCGAGCTCCGGGCATAGGGACGCAGGGCCCCAACCGCCGGGAGGTCCCTGTAGACGCCGTCCCAGCCGAAGACTTCGCTGCCCCGGTAGCGGGCGGTGCGGGGGGCGAGGCCCGGGGTCCCACCCTCATAGAACGGGCAGGAACGGGTCAGGAAGATCAGGGCCGGGTCGAGCGCCGTCGCCAGGTTGTAGAGGTCCAAAAGCTTCCTGCGGGACTCCTCCGATGCGCCGGGCGACACCCCGGACTCGGTGTCGACCGTGCCGTCCGGAAGCCCCAGGTGCAGGTGCGTTCCCGCGCACCTGCCGGCGTCCATGAACCTCTCGGCGCCGATGGTGAGGACCTGGACCTGGTAGTCCGGCTCCTCCCTGACGGCGGGCCTCAGCGGCAGCGGGTAGGTGCCAAGGGGGTAGAGCCTGAGCCCGATCTCCCGCGCCGAGCGGAGGGTCAGGCGCACGTTGTCCGCGTACCTCTCTTCCAGGTCCGCGAGCGAGTGGACCGGGGGCGTGTTGATCTCGACCACGCCCTTGACCCACTCGGGGGCCAGACAGGCCGCCCCGCCGTCACCGTCCCTCTCCGAGCGCTTCCTGCAACGCTCCAGGAACTCGTCAGCCCGCACAGAGGGCTCGCCTGACCCCTCGACCAGGAAAAACTCCTGCTCCAGCCCGATACTGCGGTCCAACAAACGGTCTCTCCCATCCACCCCGCCCCCGGAGAAGCGCGTCACCTCGCGTCCCTTCCACGGGGAACTCTACCCCAGGGCCGAGCCCCGCGTCTTTGGCCGGCAGGAGAAAACCCGCCGCGGGCGTCCGGCGGACCTTGCGCCAGGCTGCGAACTACAGACCCCGGGGTCTCGGCGAGATCCTGACCCGGATGCGGGTGCCTTCCCCCGGCGCGCTCTCGATCTGAAGCGTTCCGCCGAAGCTCTCGGCCCGCTCCCGCATGGATCTCAGCCCCAGGTGGCCGGGGAAGTCCCCCGCCGGGTCGAAGCCCGACCCGTCGTCGCTTACGTCGAGCGTGACGGACCCGTTGGCGCGCCCGACGCCGAGGTTTACGTTGGCGGCCCCGGCGTGTTTGACGGTGTTCTGAAGGGCTTCCTGGGCGATGCGGTAGAGCGCCTCCTTGGTCTCCGGCGGCAACGCGGGCTCCTCGCCCAACGAGGTACGGACAGAGATCCCGTGCCGGGCCCGCAGGGCCGCTGCCTGCTTTTCGAGCGCGGAGTTCAGACCCTCGGACTCGAGGGCCTCGGGCCTGAGCTCGAAGATGAGGGCGCGCATCTCGGCGAGGCCTGCCTCAGAGAGGGAGAGCACGTACTCCAAGGGCTCCACGGCGCCCAGGTCCCGGTCGAGCAGGGTGCGGGCGGTGCGGGAGCCTAAAGCTATGCCGTAGAGGGCCTGGGAGACGGAGTCGTGCAGCTCGCGCGAGATCCTCTGCCGCTCCTCCAGGAGGGCCTGGCCCCGGGCGGCCGTCAGGAACTGCTCGAAGTACCTGGCGTTCTCCACCGCCACCTTCTCGGAGGCGCTGGACGCTTAGACCATCGACACGGCGACCGTGAAGCTGACGAAGAAGGGCGCCAGGTCGCCGGTCCAGGCCGACGGTCTCCTACGACCCGGCGGCGATGAAGGCCACGCTCGACCCGGCGAAGCCGCTCGTCAAGGGGCCACGTACACCGCGACGGTCTCGACCGGAGCGCAGGACACGGCAGGCAACGCGCTGGCGGCGGCGAAGAGTTGGAGATTCACGGTGAAGCGGTAGCCTCATAATGGGCTCGTCCTACCCGGGTTAGAGAGACGGCCGCCCTTTATCCCGGCGGGCGGGTACCTACCTGGCTGCCGACCCAGACGTAGCCGTCGGACCAGACCTCGCGCTTCCAGATCGGCACGATCTTCTTGATCCGCTCTATCGCGTACCGGCTCGCCTCGAAGGCTCCAGGTACTCGACGGAGTTCTCCCCCGACTCGTCCACCCGCGTTGTCCCGACGAAGGTTGAGACCGCGCCGCAGTCGGGCCTGCTGGCGACCTCGATCATCGCCCCCACGTCTATCTTCTCCTCGACGATGGCGAACAAGCTAACCGCCGGAGACGGGGGGTAGCACGGCCACCTCGTCGCCCGGTTCCACGCGCCCGTCCATGCGCGCGTACTCGCCGTTGACGGCGAAGGCCAACGTGTCGCGCATGGAAGCGAGCCCCGGATACCTCTCGGCGAGCAGCGGCCAGACCTCCGCGAGGGTCGCGCCCTCCTCTACGTTCAGTTGAACCTTGCGCGTGCCGGCCCGGTCGGCCGCCGCCCCGAACAAGAGGACTTCGACCACCGCCTAGCCCCCCGGTTCCGGGACGTAGTCCGGGCCGACAATGACCTTGAGGGCGCGTGGGACGACGGAGAAGCGGGCCGGCTCGTCGCCGACCACCTCGCCGTCGACGGTGAACTCCAGGCCTGGCGGCTGGGTCTCCACCCGGATCTCCCTGGCCCGCGCGCTGAACACGCCCTCCCTGTCCAGGTAGTCAGTTCGCGTCATGGAGGCCGGGGCGAGCTCCAGCAAATCCCCAAGCCCCAGCTTCTCGATGATGACGACGTCCAGTAAACCGTCCTCGGGATTGGCCCTGGGTGCGGCGAGCCAGCCGCCGCCCGCGAACCGGCAGTTGGCGACGACCATGTTGACCGCCCGCACCCTGCGCAGCTCGTCGTCCAGGTAGAGGTCGAGCTCCCTGACGTCGAAGTCTTTGGCCACCTCGAATGAGGCCCGCAGGTAGGAGAGCTTGCCCCACCGCTTCTTGAGCTCCCCCTCGTTGGCGTCGGAGATCTCCGCCCCGAGCCCCCCGGTCGCCACGTTGATAAAGAACCGCTCCCCGATCCCGCTCGAGCGCACCCGCGCCACGTCGAGCGTCCGCACCCGACCCTGCCTTATGACGGCCTCGGCCTCGTCCGGGTCGTCCGGGATGCAGAGGGTCGCCGCCAGGTCGTTGCCGGTCCCGGCGGGCAGGATGCCGAGCGTGACCTTCCCCGGGAAGCCGGCCTTCCCGAGGCCGTTGACGGCGTCGTTGACCGTGCCGTCGCCCCCCGCGACTATGAGCAGTCCCTCGGGCCACTCCCTGGCGGCCTCGCTGGCATCGCCCGGTCCCTTGGTCTCGACCCAGTCCAGCTCGTAACCGTCGAACTCCGCGCGCAACACGTCCGCGTCGTAGGCGCCGCCGCCCGAAGACGGGTTGCAGATCACCCTCGCCCTGGGACGTCCCATCGCCTGCTCCTCCGTAGCTTCACGTTAGCCCTAGTCTACCCGGAAAGGCCGACGCCGCGGGGCTAGGAGGCCTGGCGCACCCCGGCCTCCGGCTCCGCCTCCGGGCGTGAGATCCTGGCGACCGGCAGCCATACTTCCTGCCTGGACCCCTCGTCGAGCCGGATCGCCGCGTCCTGCCCGCTCTCGGAGACGTACCGGACCTCCC
>CADCUW010000345.1 GCA_902805985.1 uncultured Rubrobacteraceae bacterium | reverse complement strand
CCTACGTGGACGTCGAGGTGGACTTTCGCTACTTCTTCGTCCGCAAGACCATGCTCGTCAAATACGCCCAGGCCTTCATCATCTTCCCCGGCGGCTTCGGCACGATGGACGAGCTCTTCGAGGCGCTTACCCTGATCCAGACCGGCAAGATCCGGGACTTCCCCATAGTCCTCTTCGGCTCGGACTACTGGGGCGGTCTCCTCGAATGGGTCCGCTCGGCCATGATCCCCGAAGGCAAGGCCTCCGAAGTAGACCTCGGCCTGCTGACCGTCACCGACTCACCTATCGAAGCCCGCGACCTCATCCTCGCCTCGACGAAGGAGCAGTACGAGGGAACCGGATACGAAGAGCGGGCACGCGAGGCGACCCGCAGGGTCTTTAGCAGGGGACCGTCCGGACCGGATGGATAACGGGAAGCTAGAAGAGGATCTTACGCGCGGGTAGGCGCCACCCGGGGACTACGTCGCCGCCCTCGATCTCGCCATCTTCGAGGAGCGCTGTCACGTCAGTAGGAGTTCGGTGAACCTCGCGGTCCGGTTGGATCTACCACGACGACCATCCGGGTACCGGCCCGCAGCCATTCGGACACCTTGTCCTCGACATCCGCGTACGCGTCGTCCGAAGAGACGACCTCAACCAGCGAGGTCCGGGTTCCTGGAGAGGACGAACCCCGTCTCCGCCGCGTACACCGCACCGAGGCCGGTTCTCTTCGACGTGTCGGGCCAAGGGCCAGCCCACACGAATTGCTATGCGTCCTTATGGGTGGCCGGCCGGCGTCGTCGTGCGCAACTCTTCGTTGACGAAGTCGCGGCGCAGGCCGTCGTCGGGCATCCGGAGTAGTTCTTCGGCCGAGATGTGTTTGGCCTGTGTGGAGACAGAATCACCCGGGCCAACTTAGCATGGGTCATCGACCCAAAGATTCGGCTCAGGCGCCGAGCACGTCCGCCATGCCGTAGAGACCGGGCTCCGCGTTCGTGGCGAAGCGGGCGGCGCGCAGGGCGCCGTCGGCGAAGGTGCGGCGGGAGAGGGCGCGGTGGACGACCTCTACCTCTTCGCCGTCTGAGTAGAAGACGAGGCGGTGCTCCCCGACGACGGCCCCGCCGCGCAGGGCGTGGATGCCGATCTCACCGGGCTCGCGCGGCGCCACGCCCTCCCTGCCGTAGACGGCGACGTTCTCCAGGCTTCTCCCGCGGCCCTCGGCGGCGGCGCGCGCCAGGAAGAGCGCCGTCCCTGAAGGGGCGTCTTTCTTGTTACGGTGGTGGGCCTCTACGACCTCGACGTCGTAACCTTCGAGTTTGGCTGAGAGATCCTCGACCACCGCGCGCAGCAGGTTGACCCCGACGCTCATGTTCGGGGCGAGCACGACGGGGACGGCCCTCGCCGCCGCTTCGACCTTCGAGAGCTGCTCGTCGGAGAGCCCCGTCGTGCCGATGACGTGGGGCAGGCCGTGGGAGAGGTGCCCGACCGTGGCCTCGGGCGTGGTGAACTCGATCAGGACCTCCGTGCCGTCGGGCGGGGTTCCGGTCGCGGAGACGTCCGCTCTGCCTGCGCCGCAGAGCTCTCCGAGGTCCGCGCCGAGCTCCGGGGCGTCGGGCTCGACTGTTCCGCCGGCGAGTTCTACGCCTTCGGTCTCCAAGGTGGCGCGGCAGAGCTCGCGGCCCATGCGGCCGGCGGCGCCTATGATCGTTACGCGGACGGTGTCCCGGTTACTCAAACTTCTTCCGGGGTTGGGAGGAGGTGGTTCGTCCTCTCCATCACGCGGCGGAGGTGGTCGAGGTTCTCTCCGGCGAGTGGGATCATGGGCAGCCGCATCTCATCCGAGCAGAGCCCCAGGATGGAGGCGGCCGTCTTTACCGGGATGGGGTTCGTCTCGACGAAGAGCGCCCGGCAGAGCGGGAGCAGGTCGTAGTGGAGATCTCGCCCCCGCTCGAAGTCGCCGGCCAGGAGCGCGCTCACCATGTCGGAGACGACGGCGGGGGCGACGTTGGCGGCCACGGAGATCACACCACGTCCCCCGAGGGACATGAGCGGGAGCGTCAGGGAGTCGTCGCCGGAGAGGATGTCGAACTCCTCGCCGCAGAGGCGCCGGATGTCGCTCGCCATGTCCATCGAGTGGGTCGCCTCCTTGGTGCCGACGATGTTCGGGATCTCGGCGAGGCGGGCCGTGGTCTCGGCGCTTATGGTGACGCTCGTGCGGCCGGGGATGTTGTAGAGGACGATGGGCAGGCTCGTGCTCTCGGCTATCGCGGCGAAGTGCCGGTAGAGCCCCTCCTGGGTCGGCTTGGTGTAGTAGGGAGCTACCTGCAGGGAGCCGTCGGCCCCCTCCTCTTCGGCCATCCTGGTGTACTTGATCGCCATGTCCGTGCTGTTTGACCCAGTCCCCGCGATGACCGGCACCCGCCCGTTCGTCACCCTGACGACGGTCCCTATGACGAGCCTGTCCTCTTCCTCGCTCATGGAGGGCGTCTCGCCGGTGGTGCCGCAGGGAACCAGCCCGTGGATACCCTGCCCTATCTGGAACTCGACCAGTCCCTCAAGCGCCTCGACGTCGACCTCACCGTTTCGGAACGGCGTGATGAGCGCCGTAAATGCTCCGCTAAACATCTCTCTCCTCCAACTCGAAATCCCGGTGCAAGACCCTCACGGCCTCCTCTACCCTCTCGGCGGGCAACACGCACGTAACCTGTATCTCCGAGGTCGAGACCATCCTGATCGGAATACCCGCCTCGCCTAAAGAGGCAAACATCCTGGCCGCGTAGCCCGGACGGTTCAGCATCCCGGTGCCGACCACGGAGACCTTCCCGAGGTCCCGCTCCCCCTCGACCACGCCGCCCAGAGCGTCGGCGACCCCGGCCGCGAGTTTTCGTGCCTCCTCGAAGTTGCCGCGGGTGACGGTGAACGCCACGTCGGCGGCCCCGTCTTTCACGCCGCTCTCGACGATGACGTCAACGGAGATGCCCTGTTCTGCGAGCGGGGCGAAGACCCGGCTCATCGTGCCGGGGCCGGTGCGGATTCCGTTCAGGGTGACGCGGGAAACGTCCAGGTCGTGGACGATGCCGGCCAGGGTCTCGCGCGTCTCTAGGCGTTCCAAAGCTTCTCCTCCCGTGATGATCGTCCCCTGACCCTCCTCGAAGGAGGACCGGACGTGTACCTCGACGCCGTAGAGCGCGCCGAGCTCGACGGCGCGCGGGTGCATGACCTTCGCCCCGCGCCAGGCCATCTCGGCCATCTCCTCAAAGGAGATGACGGGAACCCGCCGGGCCTCGGGGACGATGCGGGGGTCGGCGGTAAAGACTCCCGTCACGTCCGTGAAGATCTCGCAGCGGTCCGCGTCCAGCGCCGCCGCCAGCGCCACGGCCGTCGTGTCCGAGCCGCCGCGCCCTAAAGTCATAACGTCGCCGAGGGCGTTCATCCCCTGGAAGCCGGCGACGATCACCACTCGCCCCTGTTCGAGCAGAGCCTGGATCCTCTTGGGCCTTATCTCGGAGATGACCCCGGAGCCGTAGCGGCCCGTCACCGTCATCCCCGCCTGCGGGCCGGTAAGCGACTCGGCCGGTATCCCGCGATCGTGGAGGGCCATGGCGAGCAGGGCGACGGACTGCTCTTCCCCGGTCGCGAGCAGCTGGTCGATTTCGCGCGGCGACGGGTCGCGGCTTACCTCGCCGGCGAGCCTGAGGAGCCTGTCGGTCGTCTTGCCCATCGCGGAGACGGCGACGACGAGGTCGAGGCCGGCCTCGCGGGCGCGGGCGATCCTGCCGGCGACGGCCCTGATGTGCTCCGCCGTCGCGACCGAGCTCCCGCCATATTTCTGGACCACGATGCCCAGAAGACCGCCTCCCTGATATTGTGCC
The DNA here is from genome assembly GCA_902805985.1 of uncultured Rubrobacteraceae bacterium. Classification (GTDB taxonomy): domain Bacteria; phylum Actinomycetota; class Rubrobacteria; order Rubrobacterales; family Rubrobacteraceae; genus Rubrobacter_D. The sequence continues at coordinate 1,024 of CADCUW010000345.1, read as the reverse complement.
TGGACCCGTCCCTAGCCTAGCGTATCGGGGGGCTTCTATCCATCGGGGGACGGCCCGCCCGACGGGGCGGTCGCGGGCGTGACGCGCAGCCTCGGACGGATGAAGTCGAGGAGGACGCGTCCGACGGCGAGGGCCGGCACGGCCAGGACGATGCCCGCGGGGCCGGCGAGCTGGCCGCCGCCTATGACGGAGAGCAGGATCAGGACGGGATGAATACGGATGGCGTCCCCCATCACCCTCGGCGTCAGGAGGTTTCCTTCGATCTGCTGGATGGTGAGAGAGACGACGGCGACGGCGGCGGCCGTGGCCGGCGATACCGAGAGGGCGACGAGGATGCCGGGGACGGCCCCGATCCAGGCCCCCAGGAGCGGCACCGCGGCGGTGAGCGCGACCCACAGGCCGAGCGCCGCCGCGTAGGGCACGCCGAGAGCCCAGAGCGCCAGCGCCGAGAGCACCCCCTGCACGGCCATCAAGAGGACGAGCCCGGAGAGGTACCGGCCGAGGGAGTCCCCGAAGGCGTCCCACAGCTCGCGGGCGTCGCGCCTGTAGGTCTTCGGGGAGAGGTGCAGCCAGGCCGCCTTTATCTTGCGGACGTCGGCGAGCATGTAGGAGGCCACGACGAGCGCGCCCAGGACGCCTACGACGAAGTAGAAGGCCCGCCCGGCGAAACGGAAGGCGTCCGCCAGCAGGCCCTGGACGAGTCCCTCGATGCGCCCGAAGAGGTCGGCGGCGAGGCCGGCCAACATCTCGTCTGGCGTGCCGGGAAGGAGGCCGCGCTCGGCCAGCGGCTCCATGACGCCGCGCAGCGTCGACTCGACCTGCCGGGCAAGGCGGGGTGTCGCCTCCAGCAACGCGGAGATCTGGTCCGCCAGGGCCGGCACGAGGAGGGAGAATACGAGCAGGACCAAGAGGGCCAGGACCACGAAGGAGACGAGGATGGCCGCCGGACGCGGCAGGAACCTCGAGAGGGCGCGCACCGGGAAGGAGAGCGCGAGGGCGAGCGCGAACCCGCCCGCCGCGACCA
>CADCUW010000344.1 GCA_902805985.1 uncultured Rubrobacteraceae bacterium | reverse complement strand
TCTTTGCTTCATGGTCGTATCCTCCCTAGTTGCTTTCCCTTGACGGAACAGTATACGGGGGCCGGGATGTCTGCGGATTACCGCTCCGAGAACGGCAAGGCCCCGGCGGACTTCTTAGAACCCCCTTCCACGTATTCGAGTGAATAAGGTCATGTGGATGGGCCGGAGATGCTAAGCCCCGGCCCTAAAGGTACGCTCGACTATCGAGTGGCTGCCTTCCCCAACTACCGGCCCTCCGTTAGCCCCTGCGTGGGGTGAAGAAGCCGGTGAACGTAAGGTCTAATGTGATCGTCCCCAGTTCCGGGTTCTCAATGGAGAAGGTGGTGTCGCAGGTCGTCAGGCTGCGCCCGAGGCCCCTCTTTTTTCCTTTGCCTATGGGTTCCACGAACTCTTCTTTGACCATCTCTCCGGTCTCGGGTTCGGTGAAGGTCGCCGTGCCCTCTACCCGCGTGATCACGAAGTTGCCCGTGGTGTCGACCACGTTGAACACCACCGCCCTGTTGTTGAACAGGGTCGCCACCGTCACTTCCTCGCCGCCGCAGTCGAAGGTGAGTATCTGGGCGTTCTTGCTGTTCACCGGATCGGCGGACGCCATCCCCACCGCCAGCACCGCCACGATAGCCGTCGTCGCCGCCAGCAGCACCGCTCTCCTCATCGCTCTACCCCTTTGGGGAGCCTGCACAACGCGGAACCGGCCACCCCGAGAGCCATCCCACGATGCCTCTCTTGCGGTAGCCGGTTGTACCACTGGCTCCCCCGCCCCCCGATGGGTGCCCAGTCTTGAGGGGCGGGATTCATCGCCTCTACCCAGCGGGTAGCGAGTTTCCGATCCGGGCAGCATAGCAGGTTGTCCCGAACGGTGCATTCGTCACCGAGGTACCGTTCGTAGGTCGAACTTCTTGGAACCCCCTCAGCACGAAGTTCGCAGAAAATACCTTCGAGAGACTGTCTGATAAATGGCTGGAGGTCGTTCCGGGCCTGCGTTTCGGTGGCGCGCAATGGCGATCGGGTGCGTGTTCGGCCCCTCTGAGCCGCTTTTTGGGTCGCGCTTCGGGGCCCAGTTCGATTTATCAGACAGTCTCTCTAGGACGTACGGTGAATAAGGGCGAGAAGGAGGTGCTGGGGTCACCGACCAAGGACTTTGCGGCTACAGGCCTTCGGGCTGTTTAGCGCGGAACGCGCCGCTGTAGGACGCCCTCTGGTGAGAGCACACCGAGGGCCCCGCGGATGATTCGCGGGGCCCTCGATGTGCTGCCGATTCTAGTCCGGCGTTAGCGTGAGCCCTACTTGCGGAGGCCGCCGGAGTAGCCGGACCTGCCGTCTGCCTTCTTCTGGAGCGTGATCCTGTCCGCCTCGGTGGCCAGCGCGACGCGCTGAGCCACCGGCACGCCGTTGTCTGCCACCTGCCGGATGCCGGGGTTGGCGTCCTCGACGACGAAGGATGCCCTGGTGAACACCCTCGAGCCGGGCTGGCTAACGAAGGGAACGACCCGGTAGTCCGTGCGCCAGGTCTCCGGTGTCAGCGTGCACCGGACGTAGCCGCGCTGATTGTTGAAGAACTTGATGTGGGGGTTCTCCGCCAGCGTCTCGGCGGTGTCCGAGCGGGCGTCGGAGCCGTCGCCGCCGGAGGTTATCGAGGTGGCCACGAACTCGGCGCCCACCACCGATGAGTCCGGGTTGTCGAAGTCGTCGAGGATCTCGCTTGCCCAGTTGGCGTGCACGTCGCCGGTGAGCACAATCGGGTTGGACACCCCGCGCTGGCGGAAGTGGTCCACGAAGCGGTCGCGCTGCCCCGCGTAGCCGTCCCAGGCGTCCGGGTTGATGCCAACCCCCTCATCGAAGTCGAAATCCACTTGGGAGAAGAACACCTGCTGGGCGAGCACGTTCCAACGGGCGTCCGAGGCGGCGAGCCCCTCGAGGAGCCACCTCTCCTGCGCGTCGCCGGTGATGGTGCGGTTTGGGTCGCGCGACTCCTCGCTTGGCGCCGAGTTGAAATCGTCGCCGTTGGGCTGGTCGTCGCGGTACTGGCGGGTGTCCAACACGTTGAACTCGGCGAGGTTGCCGTAGGTGAGCCTGCGGTAGATCCGCATGTTGGGCCCTTCTGGCACCGACGAGCGCCTGAGGGGCATGTGCTCGTAGTAGGCCTGGTAGGCCGCTGCGCGACGCCGCAGGAAGGCCTCAGGGGAGTTGCCTTCCTCTGGGATCTCGTCGGCGTAGTTGTTCTCGACCTCGTGGTCGTCCCAGGTGACCACGAACGGGAACGCCCTGTGCGCCGCCTGCAGGTCCTTGTCGGTCCTGTACTGGGCATGGCGGACGCGGTAGTCGTTCAGCGTCGCGATCTCCGGCCCCTTGTGCAAGCGCACGTTGCCGCCGGGCGCCCGGTACTCGTTCGGCCCATACTCGTAGATGTAGTCCCCGAGGTGCACGACCAGGTCCAGGTCCTCCTCGCTCATCCGGCGGTACGCCGTGAAGAAGCCGTGCTCGTACTGCTGGCAGGAGGCGAAGGCGAAGGTCATCTCCGCCGTGGGGCTCGCCGGACCGGGGAGCGTCTTGGTCCTCCCGATCGGGCTCGTCTCTGTCCCCGCTTGGAAACGGTAGTAGTACTCTCGGTCCGGCCTGAGACCCCCGACCTCGACGTGCACCGAGTGCCCCAGCTCCGGCCGCGCCCCCGTCTCGCCCTTGCGCACAACGCGGCGGAACCGCTCGTCGGAGGCGACCTCCCACCGGACCCGCACGGCCCTGCGGCCCATGCCGCCGCGCCCGTCCTCGGCGAGGGGCTTGGGTGCGAGGCGCGTCCATATCACGGCGCCGTCAGGTTGTGGGTCCCCCGAGGCCACCCCGAGGGTGAACGGGTAGCCCGAGAAGCGCGGCCTCGCCTCGACGCCTTGGGCGAACGGGCCGGCCCCGAAAACGAGCGCGGCGGCGCTCGCGCCGCTCAACGCGATGAACCTGCGGCGGCCTATTTCTCCCAGCCGCGCCACCTCGCCGGTGCGCGTTTTCTCCCAGTTTCCGTTTATGCTCAAGACGCCCCCTGCTAGCGGTTTGCTGCCCGAGCAACCATCCTAGCAGCAAGGATCATGCTTTTTGTTTCAAATGCGTGAACTTCTCGTAAACAGCAGATTAAACACCCGGGTTAGCGATCCGAACTTCCATGAGAAGGCACATTTTGTCAAGGCCGACGTGGCGGTCCCGTCGTGGTCGAGCGCAACAGCTGTGCCCTTCGCCATGCTTCCATCCGCACTCTCAGGGAGCCCACTCTCTTGGTGGCTCGGTGCATTATGAGATCCGTCTTTTCGGACTAATCAGGTGCTGCAATCTTCGGATCGGTCTCTTCTCGTAGAGGGTAGACCAAGTTCGCATTCCGCAGTCACCTTTAGATCCGAAGCGATCGGGCAAGAAGCCGTACTCTCCACCTCTTTAGAGTCGCTGCTGTGTCGGGCTCACCTCCTCTTTAGTTTCTTCTCTGTTCTCTCTCGTTTCTCTCTAAGCTGCCTCCTCCTCTGCGCGCCGATGCGTGTTGTAGAGCGGTTCGTAGGCCTCTCCAGTAACCCACAGGCGGTGAAGCAGCACCGAGAGTCTCCTCGCTACGGCCACCGCCGCTCGTTTCTTAGCGTTCTTGCCCCCACGGGAGGCTATCTTCTCTGCGTGGCGTCTGAGGTCTGAGTCTGAGCCAAAAGGACCGAGGATGTAATGAGCACTGCCTACCAGAAGCTTCCTTAGCATCTCATCGCCTTCCTTGGAGATACGCCTCTGAGGATCTCTGTCTCCCGACTGATCGCTGCCGGGCACAAGCCCCAGGTATGCTCCTAAACTCCGGCTCTTTGCAAAGCGGTAGGGATCTTCCAGGGTAAGCACGAAGGTAAGCGCGCTCAGCGTTGCGACCCCTTCAACCTGTCGCAAAAGATCTGTTTTCCGGGTAGTGCTCTTTAGAGATCGTCGTAAGCTGCCGCTCGTAGTCCCGGATGCGCTCCGTCAGCGAGCCAATGGTCTCAAGAATGGGCCCCAGGGCCGGCCAAAGCGCCTCCGGTATGTGCTCAGGCGCTTTGTTATGGAAGCTTCTCGTTGGGCCCTTGGGCAACCTTCCACCAAAGGACTTGACGGCCCCGCGGACGTGGTTGACCAGCTGTGTACGGCAACCGACTAACGCCTGGCGCGATCGGATGATGGCTATATGAGCCTGGGAGTCCTCGCCCCGGTGCTTGAGCGGGTACAGCAGCTTCGGATCCAGGCGCGCCAGGCGAGCCAGGTTCTCGGCGTCGATCTCGTCGGTCTTGCGCTTGTTGGCGTAGATGAGCCTCAGTTTGCGGGCGTTGGCCACCAGTACCTCATGTCCACACTCCTCTAGCACCCTGCTAACCCAGGGTGAATGGGTTCCGGCCTCGATTGCGATGCGCATGGGCTGCTCTGAGGCGAAGCGCCGCTTGAAGGTTTCGGGGCTGGTACGCAGCCTACCTTCTTCCATAATCTCGCCACTGTGCTGGTCGATGAGGCACAGGTAGGAGTACTTGTCGCCGAGGTCCAGTCCGGCTGTCATCTTCGGTTGTTCGCTGCTACCATCCATGGTGGGCCGATCCTCCTCTCTGGGCTGTCAGAGCCTGTCAACCTTTGCAGATCCAAAGGGTACTGCGCAGGGGCTCGGCCTTCTCATCTCATCTTCGGAGAACCCTCTCAGCCCGAAGTTCGGTGATGCCCTCAGGCCCCCAACTTCTCCCGGCGCCCCACCTCGCCCCTCAGCGCCCGCATCGCCCCCTCGACGTCGGGCCGCACGGGTCCGCATTGGCCGCACCTCAGGCACCGCGCCCGCCGCCCCTCCTCGGTCGGGACCAACTCGATGGGGAGGGGGTGTTCGCATCCCCAAGCGTTCGGCTTCCCTCGTGCCATCGCCATGCTCCTCTCCGCGGGTGGTCGTTGCTTTAGGGCCAACCCTATCGGGGCGGCCGACGGGACGTATCACCCCGATGGGCTATCTTGCGGGAGCCTTCGCCGAACTTCGCTCTTGTCGCGATTCGCCGAAGTTCGGCGAAGGCCCCTTCTACAAGGTTGGGTGAATAAGGCCATGAATAAGGGCCGTAGGCGACTCCCTATGGCCCTTCCAACCCTCAACTCCTTCTTAGGCGTCTAAGGGCTAGCTGCTATCCGTTGGGGAAAGGTGCCAGTTGCTCATCGAAGAAGGTGTCGAAGAACTCTCCATATGCTGGCGAGAGGGACTCGAAGAACGCGTCTTCTTGCTCCAGAACCTCTTCCTTTGAACCTTGGAGAACTCGCACCTTCTCGCAGCCGTCTGCGACCACGTCTTTGCGGCCGGCCCCGCGCCGCGGCTGCGCCCCACGCCTGCCGCGCCCCCGCCCTGTGGCCCTCCGCGAAGACGTCCCGCATCCTCTCGCGGGCGTAGCCGGCGTGGAGAGGTAGCACGACCCTAACCGCCCGCATAGCGTCCATCCTGTCGAGGTGCTCGGCCACCCAGACGTAGAGGCGAAGCGTCATGTCCATGACCAGCAGCCACCGCCCGGAAAAGTGCCGGTCGGTCATCGTGTAGGAGAACCGGGGACAGCTCGAGACGAGCCGCTCCGATTCCTAGAGATCCCCCCGCGCCATCGCCAACACGTCCAGGCGGAACCTCTCCTCTGCCGTCAGCTTGTTGTAATGCCTGTGCAAGCCGTTTCTGCTCACCCGCTCCTACGTCCTTTCAGGACCTCCTCCATCGCCTCCAGACGCTCCGCGAGTTCGCCCGTCTCGAGGTTCTTTCTCTCCTGCTCTATGGCCCGTATCAGGGTGTTGTAGATCTGGTTGGCGACGGCGGCCTTGCCCGTCTCCACCTCGCCGCCCAGCACGTCGGCCGCGAGGTCTCTTGCCTGCTTTTTCAATGCGGCCAGCTCCCCGGTGCCCTTCGAGCGGCCGCCCCTCGAAGCATTGCGTTTTCGCTCGTCCGAACGGTCCGGGCCGTGCTGGTAACAATGGCTTTGACCGAAGCCAACTACCACAGCGCACCGCCCACCGTCCCGCTTTGTTCCCGCGCATCGGGGCATCAGCTACCGTCCCCCCCTCCCCTGGGCGCCGAAAGGCGACGGTCCCAGTGGCGTTCGGCGGCCCGGTGGAATATGAAGGCATCTATCTGCGCATCCACTCCTGTCCTCGTCCAGCACGAACGCGGCCATGAGCACGGCAACGACGAGCGCCTCATCCCCGTGGTGCTCGGAGACCTCAGCCTCCAGCCGCGCGGCCACGTCGCGGATGCTCTGGCCCCTCACGGCTTGCCCCCGGCCCGATACGCCTGTTTCCTTATTAGCGGTTCCTCCCTCTTCCGTCCGTTTCATTGACACACCTCGCATTCGCAGTCGATAGGATGGTCTTTCGCGGCAACCTCCTGACGGGCCGAGCGTTCGGAGAAGCCCTTACGCACGAGCTCGCAGACGCGGCGCTCGTCTTCGAGAGAGAGGCCCGTCCGCCGTGCCTTGAGCTCCGCTACGGTGACGTCTTCGCCTGGGCGGGCGTCGGAGAAGGCCGGCCCCGCAAAGCCCCCAGATCTAATGCCACTGTTGCCACTGATGCCACTCTCCGCTGTATCAGCGGGATTCTGGGTGGCATTAGCGGTGGCGTTAGGCGCCTTGGTGGCATTAGAAGATGCGGTGTTGCCACCCGTATCCGGCTTACCTGTCACGTTTTCGAGTCCGGTGGCATTAGTGGCATCATCCGCGGGGGTTTTTCGCAAGACTATGACCGTCCCCCGCTTCTCTTCGGAGCGAGTGGCCTCGATGCCGGAGGCCACGAGCAATGGCACGACCTCCTGTATCCGCCTCCAAAGCCAGCGCGCTGACTTCGGCCACGCCTTGTCCCTGGAGACGGAGACGCCTATGTCTTCGGCCACGTCCTCGAGCTTCTTGTGAAGCTCCGTCGAGGTTCCCTGGTAAGAGTCCCTGTACTCCATGAACTTCATTACGGCCTGCGCCACGGGGGAGCCGTCGAGGGTGGCGCGGTTCTGCACCTTCACCACCTCGTCCCAATCGGAGAGGAACGCCTCCGCTCCCCAGCCCATAACCTCGTAGACGCTTGCAGCATACTCACCCCAGTCCGCAAGCCTCGGCCTTCGAGACAATTGCAAAGACGATTTGCAGGCTATGGCCTTTGCGAGTACGTCGAAGGCCGCTTCGAGAAGTCGCGGGTACTCGCGCTCGAAGGCCGCCCACATCTCCTCTTCCGTGCGCCGGTCTCTGTCCGGTATGCGCTCCAGCTCCACCACGAGGGAGCGGTCCAGCACGTCGCCGCGGTCCGTGGGAGCGTTGATGCCGTTAAGTATCACGGCCCGCCTCAGCTCGACAATGACGTCCTCGTCGTCGGTGTAGAGCTTGCGCTTGGAGTCGGCCTCCCCCGTGACCAGGCGGCAGAGGGTGTCCGCGGCGGAATCGGGGAGCGTCGAGAGGTTGTCAAGCATGGGGACGTAGCAGTGGCCCGCCTTCTGGAGAAAGTCCCGTGGGTCGTAGCGGACCGTCTCCGGGGCGGTGGGATCCCACAGCCTCTTTACCGCCCGGCCGGCGGTCGTCTTTCCAGAGCCCATGGGACCGCTCGCGCTCAGGATCGGGCACCCGACGTGCGGCAGCGGCACGGTCACGAGGTAGGCGGTGAAGAGCCTCCGGTCTCGCTCGCTTTTCAGGTTCACGAGCGAGAGCAGGCCGTCAAGGGAGCCGCCCACCCCCGGGTCGGGAAGCGGCTTCAGGTTCGGGTATCGGCGGAAGAGGACCGGGGGGTGCGCCTCGAACGTCCAGCCGCCCGGACCGACCCGCACCACCTTGCCGGGCCGAAGCTCGTAGTAAAGGGCGCCCTCGTGCCAGGCGGCGCGGGTGTGTAGCTCTTTCGCCTCCCCAGCAAACTCGGCTTGAGCGGCCAGGGTGCCGGCGGCCGTTCTCAAGTACTCGCCGTTGACCGCTCTTTCTTCCCGCTCCCACATCAGACGCCGAAGCCACGAGTAGCAGCGGCTGTTGAGAGGCATGGGGGAGCCGTCTATCAGGACGTGGGGGTCGCCATGCTGGTCCATGAACAATGCCCCTTCCCCGAGGTTCTCGAGGGCGTAGCCTATGAGCCGGTCGCCCTGGTTGCGCCGGTCCTCTCTCTCCTCGGTCCCATGCTCTGAAGGGAGAGTTCTGTCCCACCCCCACCACTTGCACAGGAGCCGCACGATGCCAGGGGCGCTCCCTTTCAGGGTTGGACCACCGACAACCGGCCTCCTAAGCGCCATGCTTTCGGCGGTGTCGCGGACGATGCCTTCGAGGTCTCGATGGGATTCCCGCTTCGTGCCCTTGTCCGACCAGCCTTTCGCGTCCTAGGCGGCCTTGAGGATCTTGAGCGCCAACCCCTCGTCCAGGCGCCCAGAACGCAGCAGGAATCCCGCCAAGGCGAGCGCGTAATCGTGTCGGCCGCCCCCATTCGTCTTCGAATCACGCACGGACGGAAGGTGTCGCGCGAGAAGCGCGGCCATTGCCAGCTCCCTCAGCCGGCTTTCGAGTTCCACGGCCCCTATCTCGGCCTGCAGATGTATTCCCTCATCGTACCAGAGGTAGCCGTCCCCGCTGGGGTGCGTCGAGGGCCACACGAGCGTCTGGCGGCCCGTGGCCCGCAGTTCGACCAGCTTGGAGCCGTCCGTGTCCTTCCAGTCCCTGCTCTCGGTATTAGGGCACGAGTACCACCAGTGCGAGTGAGGGCGGCTCTCTCGACCGCTCGTGAGGGTAGGCGGCAGGAAACGCCCCGCCACTCTTACCGCCTCATCGGCGTCGAGGTCAGCGTCCACGCGGCCGGCGGAGGGCTCGCCGGTCAAGAGGCCAACGTTCTGCCCGTTCGTCCAGCAGCGCGGCACGTCTTCGGTTGTGAGTCGCTCGCCTTGCCAGTCGGGACGGTTAGGGTTCTTCTCCCCGGCGGGGACGGGAATGACCGCGATCCCACGCGCCAGATACGAAGCTGCAGCTTGCTTTCGGGTGGCGGTGTCGGCGCTCAAGCCAGGACCTCGCCATCGACCTGGAGGGCCTCGAGAACGACGTCGTTCTCGAGGCCTTTAGCAGGACAGCAAGCCGTCTAGGGTAGTCTGCGAGGATCGGTCGCACACTCAGCACCTGGCGGACGTTGGCGAGAAGGCAGGGAGGGTCATGTACAATCGGGGTGGATGTCAACATTCTTGTCCTTTCTGGCGTCTTCGGAGGCGGTTGCGGGACCGCCCTTTTTCTTTGCGTGGCAATCGAGCACTAATTTGTAGACAGCCGCTAGCGCATTGAATTCCTCCTCGGGCTCGGTGCCAGAGCGGGAGGCGTAGGTGATGTGCAGGCTACTCATTGCGCAGGTCCCAACACTTCTTCCGCCCGCTTCAGTTTGCGGGGGCGGCTGCCGACACCCATGCTCTTGAGCAAGGCAATGTCGAACTCGGTGTAGATGCGGCCATTGAAGTCGTGACGAGCCGGTCGAATGCGGCCTTGCTACTACAACATTCTCAGATGCTGAGGACTAACTGAGAGGCGTCTAGCAGCCTCGCTTATGTGCATCACGCTGTCCATGTAGGCACAGCGTAAACCGCATACTTATAGGTAAAAAGACACGAAGAATTGCGCGGGGTTTATCGCTCCCTAATTTGGTTGCGCTTGGTTGAGCAGGCTCCTGCCAAGCGCGACGTGATCTTTGGCGGCCCGCGGCGACTCGAGATCTTCGAAGTGTTCGGCCAGCCGCTCGAACGTCCACGTCCGCCGTCGTCGGTCTTTGGGGTCTGGAAGATTGTAGCGCTCGTGAAGAATGGCGCACTGGACGGCCGTGAGTTCGTCTCGCTTCTCCCTTCCGGAGACCGGCCGAGCGTCGTGACGGGCAGAAAGCACCTGGAAGGCTGAATCAATATCTTCGCTCGTATGGTACGGCTGTACGCCTACGAAGGGGTGTGATTCGTTCCCGTGTAGCCTTTGCCGCCAGCGCTCGAAAATTTCCAGATTTTGCTCGCGGATGGCCCGCATCGCCTCTTCTGTGGTCACCCCTTGAGGGTGAACGTACTTCTCGAGGAGGGCCCCTAACAACCCTTCGTAGAATTCCATCCAGGTCGCCTCTAGTTCATTGTGCTCTTTTCGCCACACTATCGGCGGGGCGTTCATCGTGCGTCGCCGCGAGGAATGACATTCGAGCCTGCCCACCCGAACCTCTCCGTGAAATCCACCAACTGAGTCTCGGGCGGATCAAATAGCACGCACATGGAGAGAAAAACGTTCCATCCGAAGGACGTGTGATGGTCGCTATCACGAGCTTCAGCGGGGACAACCGCTTCGCAGAGTACGGCCAAATCCTTTCTCCATTCGTAAAACGTGGCGGACCACCGTTCGGCTTCCGCGCCGAAGTCTTCCTCGGCTCGCAATTGGAGGGGCTGGAGAGTGTATTCGGCACCCTGATACGGAGGAGGCATCTGGGTCTGTGCTTGGATGCCCCAGCGCTCGCGCATCTCCCGGATGTGCTTCCACGTCGGTTCGCGGGCGAGAAAAACGTCCAACACGATGCGGCGTTTCGCCCGCCGGAGCCGGCGTTCCCTCGACGATGGTAGGATCTTCTTCTTGGTATAGCTGCGGACCGCTCCGCTAGAGTCTCGACCCACGCCGCGCCTCCTCCCTTTAGACCGTTGTAAATTCTAGCCGCTTATCATCTCTTTCAGAGAGCAGGGCGTGAACTTGAGCAGGGGCGGTTTGTCGTCAGGAAAGCCATCCGGCGAAGGATTGCAGTGTCGGGGCTGTAAGGACCCGGCTTGTTCTCTCTTGTGCCTACCGGGGTCCAGCCCCGTGTTCCCGGCGCGGGATTCTATTGGGGATGGCGGATCGGTGCCCGCGCCCCGCTGTTAGACTTTGGTTTGTAGCGGGAGCGTCGAGCGAGGTCTGGAGATGGGGCGGGCGGTTGTGCTGGTCTTGGTGTGCGCCGCGGCAACGCTCTGGGCCGGTTGCTCGTCGGAGGAACCTTTCGGAGAAGCATCTTACGGCTGGCAAGACGTGGTGAGGCTCGACGGCCTCACCTACGCGGTCCCGGAGAGCCGGGAGGCCGACCGGTCGCTACGCGAGGACGACCTCGGCCCGAAATTCGCCGAGGTACGGCACGACGTATCCGACGAGGGACCCGGCTACCGGGTACGGGACGGGGACGCCGCCTACCTCGAACCCGGCACCCCGGTCTACGAGGTGTCTGGCTATGCTTCCTCCTTCCGCCTCGCCGCCCGCCAGCGGGGCGGCCTGATGCTTTACGAGGCGGTCTCCAACCCCGGGGCCAAGGTTGGCGCGGATCTGCTCGACATCGAAGGCCGGGTGGGCAGCATAAGCGTCACCCACGGGGAGGATACCGAACAGGTGCTGGCCGACTTCGACGACGGCCCGGAAGTGGTGGGATCTCTCGTGCGGAGGCTTCTGGACGCGCCGGCAAGACGGATAGATCCCGACCACTTCGGGCTCAGGGACACGTACCTCGTCATCTTCCACCTCCAGGACGGCACGACGGCGGTCCGCGAGTACCGGGCCGACACCGGGATGCTGGGCTCTTCTGGCTCTACCGCGATCACGACGCCGGAGAGCTTCCAGAAGGCCGTACGAGGCTCGCTGGAAGGGTATCTGAGGAAACAGAAGGTCTTGCGTGAAGCGTCGATCGCGGAGAAGCTTCGCGAGGTCCGGGCCTGCGGAGATGCCCCTGAGGCGAACGGCACCAGAATCATAGACCGCGGCGTCCCCTATACCACGAACGACGAGCCCGATAGACCATCCTCCGGTATGTTGCGGGGCACCGATGGGGCCGACAAGCTCGCCGGTGAAGGCGGCGAGGACGAGGTACGCGGCGGGGGCAGCGGTGACACCGTGGAGGGTGGGTTGTGCGACGATCGGGTGTACGGCGGTCCGGGCGACGATGAGGTGATGGGCGCGGGAGGTATGGATACCGACGAAGAGGGCGACGACGTGCTCCACGGCGGGCCTGGTGAAGACCAGATAGGCGGCGACAAGGGCGATGATGTGATCTACGGGGACAACGGTGATGACGCCTGGCTCGATGGCGGTGGTGGCGAGGACTCGCTCTACGGCGGCAGGGGGGACGACCTTCTCGATGCGGAGAGAGACGGCCACAAGGACGAACTCCACTGCGGCGACGGACGCGATTCTTACATCGCCGATGAGATCGACCTCGTGGCCGACGACTGCGAAGTTGAAACAAAGATGATGGTCCAGGGGAGCTCGTAGAGGAGAAGAAGCGCGGTAAGTGGGCTCCATCCGATCTCCCCGTATCCCACCCTCCTATCAACGCCCCGGCCCGCAAACGTTTAAGCTGGCGGTTTGTGGCCGAAAGTCGCCAGAACCAAACCGGAGGTTCGTACATGCTGCAAGGTAAAGTCGCCCTCGTCACCGGCGCGAGCCAGGGTCTCGGCAGGGCTCTCGCGCTGGCCTACGCGAAGGAGGGCGCGTCGCTCGTCATCAACTCCCGCAGCGAGGAGGGCATCCGGCCCGTCGCCGGGGAGATCGAAAGTCTCGGCGCGGAGGTGCTCGCCGTCGCGGCGGATGTGTCGAAAGGCGAGGACGCGCGGAGGCTCGTGGAGGAAGCGGTCGGGAGGTTCGGCGCTATCGACGTCCTCGTCAACAACGCGGGCGTGCTCGGGCCCAGGGTTGCCATCGAGGAGTATCCAGAAGATGATTGGCGGCGCGTGATCGACGCGAACCTCAACGGCACTTACCTCGTCTCCAGGGCGGCCATCCCCCACCTGCGCGAGGGCGGCTCCATCATAAACGTCGTGAGCGGCGTCAGCGTCGAGGGCCGCGCCGAGTGGGGCGCGTATTCCGTCAGCAAGTTCGGGATGGAGGGCCTCTCCCAGATCCTGGCAGCCGAGCTCGAAGATCGCGGCGTCCGCTCCAACGCCGTGGACCCCGGCGGCATGCGCACCGGCATGCGAGCCGCAGCCTACCCCGAAGAAGACCCCCAGACGCGCATCACCCCTGAGGAGAACACGGCCGTCTTCATGTACCTGGCCTCGGAAGAGTCAGAAGGAGTGACAGGCCAACGCTTCAAGGCGCAGGAGTTCGGCAAAGAGTAGGGGCACCGGCTCGACGAGAAACAGCTGGCGGCGTAAGGAGGGCCGGGGCCTGTCCCGGCCCTCCTTACGCCGCTTTCTCTGAGGTGTCCGTGAGCTCGGCCTGGATGATCAGACGCTGGGAGTAGTCCGGCAACGTGCAGGTCTGGAGGGTGAGGATGTTTTTTCCGGGTTCGGTGGTGGTGACGGAGGTGTCTGAGGGGCCGACGGTAAACTCCTTGAAGACCTTGTAGGTGTACTCCGTGCCGTCGGCGTCGGTGACGAAGACCTCGTCGCCCACGGCGACCTTGTTCATGTCCCAGAAGGTTAGCCAGCTCTCGGTGTTGGGGAAGCCGAGGCGGTGGCCGGCGATGTAGACGTTCGCCTCGTTCTGCCAGGGGAAGCCTGTGCCTTCGAGGTGGATGGCGGCGTACTCCTTGAGCTTGGCCTCGTCGTCGCCCGTAGTGGAGGGGATCTCGTCGTTCTCTATGCGGCTCATCGAGGGGACGGTCAGCTTGAGGGTCTTGTCCTCGGGGCCCGTTTCGCTCGTCTCCTCGTTGCCCTGCTGGGTGGTCTCCAGACGTGGCACGTTGAAGCCGCCGGGGTCCTCGCTGTTGGTCGCGGTGCTGTCCAGACGACCCGCGAGAAAGAAGGAGGCAACGAGCGCGATCCCGGCGAGGAGCATGACCGGGCTGAGTACCCAGAGTATGATCTTTTGTGCCCGGGATCTCTGCATAGCCGCACGGGATTGTAGCATCGAGCCGCCAGCTTTCAGGCATTCAGCCGTCAGCCGTCAGGAATCAGCCGTCTGCCAACCCGTCTCCGAACCCTCCCTGCCGCGCAAAACCCGTTCCGCCACACCCCACGTTGGACCACACCCCACAAGGCAGCTACGGACGGAATAAGAAGCTGAGAGCTGACCGTCTCAGCGCTCCGCCGGAAGGTCCTCCCGAGCGCCCCACTCGTTCCACGACCCGTCGTAGTTGGAGAGGTTCCTGTAGCCGAGCCGGTGTAACGCGAAGAGCGGCACGGTCGCCGCCACCCCGCCGTTGCAGTAGGCGACCACGGGCGCCTCCCTGTCCTCCGGCACCCCGGCCTCCCGCAGTTTCTCTTCGAGGTCCTCGTCGGAGAGGAAAGTGCCGTCGGGCCGGAAGAGACCGTCGGCGTGCAGGTGTCTCGCCCCGGGGACGTGCCCAGGCCGTCCCTCGCCCCTCGTCACAGCGCCCGTGTACTGTCCCTCGTCCCTGGCGTCGAGCACGAGCGCGTCGCCGGTCCGGCCCGCGGAGAGAACCTCTTCGGCCTCCTTGCGCCAGCCGTCCCTGGTCTTCGGGGTGAACGTCGCGGGGGCGGGATCCGGAACCTCGACGGTGGTCGGGCGACCCTCGGCGGTCCACCTGTTCCAGCCGCCGTCAAGGACGGAGACGCGGTCATGGCCGTAGTACGTCAGCGCCCACCACAGGCGGGTCGCGAACTGGCCGCCGGCGTGGTCGTAGACGACGACGTGGGTCCCATCGCCGATGCCGAGGGATCCTATGAGGTCGGCGAAACGGTCGGGCGGGGAGACCTGGGCGGGGACGGGATCGTCCGGGTCGGTTATGTCGCGGGTCCAGTCCACGAAGACGGCGCCGGGGAGGTGGGCCTCGTCGTACTCCTCGCGGGCAGGGAGGTACTCGGCCCTCTGGCGGCCTTCGCCGAGGTCTGTCTTTTTGACGTAACCGCGGATGTCCACGACGCGCAGGTCCCGCTCCTCGAGGTGGTCCTGCAGCCAGCCGGTCCGGGCCAGGGGGTCGAAGGTCTCCAAGCGT
>CADCUW010000343.1:2491-14886 GCA_902805985.1 uncultured Rubrobacteraceae bacterium | reverse complement strand
GCGTAGACTCGTCCGTCGAGGATCCGTCCGTACCACCCTCCTCCGTACCGGTCGCTGCCGGGACGGCTTCTGCCGGGACTGTCTGCTCCGGCGCGGCCTGCTCCGGCGCGGGATCGGCGGATCCGTCCTCGTCCGAAACGCCGTCGTCTGAGACCGGCGTGTACGCGAGCTCGTCGGACTGGACGGGCTCCGCGCCCGATTCGGTGCCGGTCTCCGAGGTCGGCGCCGTCCCCGCCGCTTCTCCCTCCGGGATCGGGGCGGCGGCCGGCGCGTCGCCGGCGTCGGCGCTCGCCATCTCGGGCCCGACCGGGGCGGACTCTTCGGCCGGCGGCTCCTCTTCGGGCGGGCTCGCGGCGGCGTACTCCTCGACTATCGGCTCCGGGTCGCCGCCGAGGGCCGGGCTCGCGAAGCCGTCCGGGTTCCCCTCGGCGGCGTCTCTGGCGAGCCCGTCGACCGTGGCGTCGGCAGCAGGCCCCTTCCCGGCGGAGCCGGTGACGTCGGCGCCGGCGGTGTCGTCGACGGTTTCGCCGATGGTGTCCCCGCCGGCCTGCGCGAGGTCGCCGGCGGGCTCCGCCGTCTCGTCCCCGGTGCCGGCGAGCGCGGAGTCGTCGTCCTGGGCCGCCGCGAGGGCCATCTGGTCCCCCGAGATCCCCGCGAGCATCATGTCGGGCATCTCCATGTCGTCCGGGGAGAGGCCGCCCGTGAGGATCGCGTCCTCCAGCGTGCGCGCGGCGATGGCGTCGCCGCCCGTGCTCTCAGGCTCCCCTATGGCGAGCTGCCGGTCGAAGGTCAGGGAGCCGGCGTCTATGAGCTCGGCGTTGCCCACGTAGGGGCTCGCCTTGAAGAAGGAGGGGTCGGCCAGCGCCGCGGTCCCGCCGAAGGTGCTCGTCACGAGGATGGCAGCGAGGGCAGCTGCGATCTTGCGCGCCCTGCGGCGCATCTTCTTGCCCTTGCGGCCGGCGGGCGCCATGAGGCGCCCTCCCGCCCACGCGGCGACGGCCAGGCGGGGCAGGCGGGCCTCCGGGGCACCCGGGACGCCGTCCGTCGGCGCCGGGCCGGACGAACGCCCCGGCGAACGCCTTGGCGAAGCCGGGTCGGTCTCGTGGCGGTCCAAGGCGGTGCTCCTCTCCTCGCGTCCTTCCGTCATTGCGCCTCCCCCTCGTTGGTCTCGGCGACCGGGTGCCCGGGCAGCCAGGGGAGCTCGACGCCCTCCTCGGCCTCAAAAGAGACGCGGAAGCGCTCGACGTCCTCGCCGCCGGCGGCCGGGTCGCCCTCGACGTACTCGCGCACGACCCGGTCGGGCTCGCCCTCGGGGTTGTCCTCGACCACGCGGTCGGTGTAGGCGCCCTCGAGGACGACCGTCTCGTCCTCCACGACGGTGTAGGTGCCGGCCGTGGTCTGCTGGCCGCCGGTCGTGGTGCGCTGGAAGGTGGCGTGCCACATCGGCCGTCCCGGCTCGGCCCGGCCGAAGACGCCGGTCTGGATCTCCCCGTCGGCCAGGCGGACGGCGGTGGTGAAGTGGGCGGCGGTCCTGCCCTCCAGCACGACCTCCTCGACGTCGCCGTTCATCGCCTCGGTGCCCTCCCACTCGTACTCGCCGAGCCGGACGGCGTAGGCCTCCCCCTCGCCGTCCACGGCCTCGAAGACCTGGTTGGTCTCCTCGATCGCCGGCGCCGCGGCGCCGGCGGCGACGGGGGCGCGCTCGGCCGCCCGCCCCTCGCCCCCGCCGCGGCCGAACACGAGCCAGGCAAGAAGGACGACGAAGAGGACCCCGACGGGGACGAGGACCCCCGCCAGGAGCAGCCTGCCGAGGGGCGGGCGGCGGGGGCCGGGGATGGCGGCGGACGCGGGTGCCGCGGCGTGCCCGTTCTGGGCGCCGCCCGGCTCGCCGTTCGCGCCGATCGACGGTATGACGGTGGTGTCGTCCTTCAGCGGGCCCCGCACGCCGGCGCCGCCGGGCGCGAAGAAGTCCTTCATCTTCCGCTGGTACTCCTCGTCGGCCTGCTTCTCGGGGCTCGTCCACTGCCCCCCTCGCCTCTCGGTCAAGGCCTTCGACCTCCTTTCAGGGTCCGATGTCTGCGCGCGCCGCGCGCTTCGGGCCGCCTCATGCCAGGCCGCCGTCGCCAGCGCCAGCGCCGGCGTCCGTCCCGGTCCCGGGCCCAGCCTCGGCTCCCGCGAGCATGAGCCCGCGGGCGAGCTCGCCGGTGGCGGCGCCTACGTCTTCGTCTATGACAGCCGCGAAGATCTCGCGTCGCTCGGCCTCCTTAAAGGCCTCGGAGTTCTGGGCCGGCATCCTGAGGACCGTCCGGCCCACGAGCGAGTCGGGGAGCTCGCAGGAGCCCATGGCGACGACGAGCGTGCCGTCCATCCCCCTGGCGTCCTCGGCCCGGATCACGTTGTCGTGCAGGTAGCCGGAGCCCGCGACCACGGCGCGGTCGGACTCGGCGAGCCACTGGGAGGCGTAGGTGGACCGGCCGCAGGCCACGACGACGAGGTCGTAGTCCGAGCCGCGCGCGGCGCGGACGATGGGGTAGGCCTCCAGGTCGTCGTCTTCGGGCGCGAGGAGGACCTCCAGGCCCGTCGAGTGCTCCGTAAGTGTCGTCGAGCGTGCGAACCTGCCATGCGCGACGCAGGCGGCGCCCGGCGGCGCTATCCCGGCCTCGTGGGCGGCGCGGGCCAAAAGGCGCGTGCTCGCGTACCCGTCGGCGTCCACGAAGAGGACCTTGCGCCCGTGCTCCTTGGCGTCCTCCGCCAAAAAGCCGGCGAGATTGAAGGCGACAAGCCCGGCGGAGGGCCCGGCGACGGCCACCAGCGGCGCCTCCTCCCCCTCGGGGCGCTCGGGGAGCAGCGAGTCCTTCGGGAGCTCGGGGAGTAGCTCCTCCTCCGGCACGTCCTCGTAGTCGTCCGGGCGCGGGGCGGCCCCATCGGCGTCCGGTGCGAGCAGGCGGCGCATCCTGCCGGCGTCCGTCAGGCGCTTGCGGCCGGCTCCGCCCACTTCGTCCTCCAGCGGGTCGGAGCCGTCGCCGCGGGCGAAGCCGGCGCGCTCCAGGACCTCTATCGGGCCGCGGATGCCGCGGGCGGCCTCCTTGCGCCGGTACTCCCTCTCCTTCGTCGGGTCGGTGTTGAAGAGGCGCTTCTCGTACTCGGAGGCCTCGACCTTCAAAGGGACCTGGTTGTTGCCGACGACGAGGTGGGCCTGACCCTGGGGCAGGGCGCCTATGGCCTCCTTCTGGTCGTCGGAGATGTCCACGTACCTCGCGAACTGCTCCACCGGGTTGCGCGGGAGCTGCATGGCGATCTTCGTCTGCGGCAGCGCGAGGATGGTGCGCCCGTCCTTGGAGGCCAGGAACTCCTCGACGTCCTGGCTGGCGCCCACCATGCGGTTGTTGCGGGCCCTCCCCGTCCTGTATTGCTCCATGTGGGCCTGGGCGGCGATCGGGAACGAGACGATGTCCCACATCTCGTCGTCGAAGAGGTTGGTGGGCTCTGAGGGGTCGGAGAGCCTGGGGATCAGGAAGTCCTGCAGGGCGAAGTACATCGCCCCCTTCTCCCGGCCCTCCAGGCGCCCCAGGTGGAAGACGCAGTACTTGTTGTCGAGCTTCACGTTGGTGCGGCCGAAGAGGGTCCGCAAGGAACCCGTCTCCCAGAGCCTCAGGCGGGCCCGCATCTTCTTCAGGCGCCTGGCGCCCTCGGCGTCGCCCCCCTCCTCGCGCCGGACGATCTCGGCGGCGAAGGTCCCGAAGAAGTCCTCGAAGGTCGGGGGCTCGTTATCGTCGTGGGTTGAGGGGTCCTCGTTGATCCCCTTGCCGTAGTAGGTCAGGCGGATGAGGTTGTCCGCCTCGCCCTCCTCCTCGGAGTCGAGCATCCCGTCGCCGGCCTCGCCCTGGCTCATGATCGAGAGCAGGCGCCGCAAAGAGTTCACCTTTCCGTCGAAGGCCGCCTCGCGGGCCTTCCTCCTCGCCCAGGCGACGCGCTCCCCGTCCAGGCCCTCGACGTCGTCGCCGGCGAGCGCCCGCAAGAGCTCCAGGTTCAGGTAGCCCTTTATGTCCCAGGGGTTTATGTGCTTGTCGCTCCCGATGCCGAACGGTATGTAGAGGCCGTTCATGGCGGTCGCCACGCGCTGGTAGCCGGAGTTGCCGCGGGGGTCTATGACGGCGACGAACTCGTCCTGGCACCGCACCCGCGTCTGCCAGATCTTCATGAGGAACGTCTTGCCGGCGCCGGGGACACCTAAGATGATGACGTGGGGGTTCAGCAGCAGCCGGGTGTCCAGCGTTACGGGATGGTGGTTCTCGGGGTCGGTGCCTAAGAACACCCCGGTCTCGTGGTTGACCTGGTGGCTCACGAAGAGCTGGAAGTCCGCCAGGGGCTCGCTCATGAAGCCCTTCCTGGCGTATCGCTTCGTCAGCCGGTCGTCGCTGACCGGCAAACACGAGACGTAGGCCTCCCACATCTCCTTGCGGGCCAGCATGGGCTTGGCCTTCGCGCCCTTGAGCTTCGTCTCGACGTTCTTGCGGAGGTTCCTGAGCTCGCCCAAGGTGCGGGCCTGGATCTCGACGTAGAGCGAGACCTCGAGGTAGCGCTGCTTGCCCTCCACCAGCTCGTCCACGCCGGCCTCGGCCTGCTCGGCGGCGCTCTTGCGCTTCTTGACCTCGATAACGTGGCCGGTCTTGGCCGTCTGCTCGCCGGCGGCCAGCCGCGCCAGCTCCTTGCCCCAGAGGTCCAGGGCGGCGTCCTCGGGGATCGGCCTCACGTACTTGACGACCTTTATCTGCCCGCGCATCGTCGCCAGGGGCCCCAGCTGCGGGAACTTCACCTTCTTCGGCCAGTCCCACACCATGACGTAGGTGCGGTAGGTGTCCCCCACCTTGATGTAGTCGTCCTCGACCTCCACGCAGTCCGGGGCGATGAGGTCCGGCAGCGTCAGGAAGCCCGAGGCCGGCGCGAGGGGCGCGCGCTCCTGGGCCGCCCTGGCGGCGGCGTGGATCGCGGGCCTCTTGTGCTCGGGGACCCGCTCGTAGTCGCCCCCGTCGTGGCGGACGATCTGGTCATCGGGGTCCTCGGGCGCCCCCTCGGGCTCGTCCGTGGCCTGGCCGCGCAGAAAGGCGACGAGCTCCGGGCCCATGAGCCAGCGCAGGGAGACGCCCATGCCGGAGTAGAGCTCGTCCACGAGGCGCGCCCTCTCCGTCAGGACCGCCTGGGCGACCTCCTCCTCTTCCTGGAGGGCCGCCGCGTCCTCAGGCGTAGGGTGGTCGCGCCCCAGCAGCTTCTTGAGGGGTTTGACGAGCGCCTCCACGAGCGCGGCCGTGGCGCCGGAGGCTTGCTCCTCGTCCTCGCGGCGGGGGTTGTACGGGAGGACGACGTAGCCGATCCTCTCGTACACGTTGCCGCCCTCGACGACCTCCTCGACGTGCCGGAGGTGCTGCCTCGCGAACGTGATGAGCTTCTGCTGGTCGTAGGTCAGGGTTCTGGCGAGGCGCTCGCGCAGGGTCTCGGCGTAGGTGGTGACGTGGCCCTCCCGGGAATCCAGGATCTCCACTATGTCGAAGTCCAGGGCGTCGAGCATGTCCTTCGAGCGGGCCCAGAGGCGGTCCTTGTCCCGCTTGCCCGCCAAAGAGACGCTCGGCTGCCTGAAGGCTTTCAGCACCAGGTAGCGCGTGCCGTCCGTGGAGCGGGCGAGCGGGGAGCCGACGGCGGCCTGAGGCAGGTACGCCTGGACGGAGTCGCGGACGTCGTCGTGGTCCTCGGGCATCCAGGGCGGGCGGTGGCGCCACATGAGAACCTGGGGGTTGCGCACGCCTATCCACCAGCGCCAGAGGTGCCAGTCGAGGGTCCGCTCCTCCCACCTGCCGAAGGCCAGGACGCCCGAGCCCAAGATCAGGGGCACGAAGAAGGCGAGCGCGGCCCAGACGTTGACGCCGCCGAAGAAGGGCACGAGGGTGAAGAACATCATGCACGCCATGGACGGCCCGGCGAGGATGACGAACTGGCGCACGGTGAGCGAGAAGATCCAGAAGCCGACGAGCTTCCGCTCCGTGGAGAGCGCCTCCAACATCCTGTGGTCTTGCGACACCGCTACTACCCCTTCCTGGCCCGTGACCGTCCCGCGCCCTTCGACCCCGCCCCTAGCCTTGGCTAGGGGCGGCTAGCCTCGGCTAACCGCCGCAGATGGCCCAGCTGATGATTCCGTAGACCGACGCGGCGCCGAGGGCGATGAAGATGCCGACGGCGCAGAGTGCGAGGCCCGTGAACCCGCGCCGCTGCCAGTCCTTGGAGGCGGAGCCGAGGATGATCATTAGGCCGCACGCGAGCAGCCCGAGGACCGCGGAGGCGCCGATCAGGGCCGCGCCGAACAGGGCGATGTTCCTGATGCCGCCCAGGATCTTCTGGCCGCCCTCGCCGCCGACGCCGCCCCCGGCCTGGCAGGTGTCGATGTTCTCCCCGCCGGCCTGGGCGAAGGCCGGGTAGGCGTACACGAGCAGCGCCGCGGCCGAGACGGCGACCAGTGCTGCGGCCCACCACGCGACCTTGGCCCACGTCGCACGCTCCGCGGCGAACGCCTCGGCGCCTCCCGTGCCTCTCTCCATCGTCTCCATAAGCCTCTCCTCTTCTCCGTTGGTCCTCACCTGATCTCCGCGCCTCCTTCCTCTCTCTCCGGTCCGGCCGGCTTCGGCCCCTGCGTCTGTTTGCGCCCCTTTCCTGGCGCCCCGCGAACGCCGAACCCCACGGCCCTACGCCGCCCCCCGGCTTCGCCAGCGCCAGGAGCGCCCGGCGGATCCCTCGGCGAAGGCCTGGGGCGGCGGCACGGGCCGTATGCGGAGCCGCTCGGGGGGATGCTGCGCCTTGCCGCGGTAGGGCAGGAGCGCCCAGTTGCCGACCCTCGAGTACTTGAGCTCGTCCTCGTCGAAGCGGGGCGCCCGGTGCGTGCGGGTCCCGCGCGAGCGGGAGTAGTGGCCCGAGCCGAACAGGCCGGGATCGGTGACGCGCTCGTCGTGGACCTCCTTCTCCTCGAAGCCCAAGGTGCGCTGCGCCTTGAGCAGGTCGTCGGCGCCGAGGCCCGGGGCGATGAGTTTGGTGAGGGCGTTGGTGTCGAGGGCGCCCGAGAGCACGTCGCCTATCAGGACGCCGCCCTGGTGGGCGACGGTCACCGCGACGCGCTGCTTCCTGACCAGCGCCATCCACTGCGCCGTGCTCACCGCGTCGCCCAGGTCGCGGCCGACGAGGGTCGGCAGCTCGTCCAGGTAGAGCGCCAGCGGGGGGACGGCCAGGCCGAAGAGCCGGGCGTCCGAGAAGCGCCTGAGGGTCAGGTCCTGGATCGTGCGGGTGGCGAAGCGGGCCATCGCGTGCGCCGGCTCCTCGTCCACGGCCTCCACGGGGAAGCGGGCCACCACGAGCGCGCCGGGGGTGGAGAGCGCCGCCCTCATGTCGAGGGTGAGCCCGCCCGGGCCGGGGCACAGCGCGCGCCGGGCCGCCGTCCTGGAGAGCAGCTTGGTGACCCAGACCCGAAGGTCCGTCATGTAGTCCACCCTGAGCTTCTCGGACCACCTGAGGTAGGCCGAGTCGAACCAGCTCCTCGTCTCGCGAGAGGTCCACGGCGCGCCTACACGCTCGGTCTTGTCCGGGCCCGAGCCCTCGACCCTCACCCGCAGCACCTTGTAGAGAAAGGCCCGGTCGCAGAGCAGCAACATGAAGAGCGCCAGGTCCGCCTCGGCGCCGCGCTCTCGGGCGTACTCCCTGGCGAGGCGGGCGAAGGCGCGGGCGGCGTCGCCGTTGAACGCCTTGTAGAAGTGGTGCACGAAGAGGCCCTCCACGACGGAGGCGAAGTGGCCGACGACGTCCTCGTCCTCCTCGCCGGCGAGGGGATTCCACCGGAGCGAGCCGTCGAGGGACGGGTCGAAGACGAAGAGGGGCCTCCCCAGGGCTATCGCGTAGGGGATGAGGCTGGTGCCGAAGTCCCCGTAGATCTCCACGGCGGCGACGGTGTGCCCGTTGAGGAGGTCCTGCACCGCCTGGGGCAGGAGCGCGGTGGTCTTGCCGGAGCCGGTCGGACCGACGAGCTCCGTGTGGTGCGTCCTGTCGATCCAGCGAGCGACGACCGGGGCCTTCAGGTAACGGTTCAGACGCGTCTCCATCCTGCGCCCCAGCACGATGTCCCCGGGCCGGCGGGAGAGGTGGCGCGCCCCGGCCCTCCCGGCCGCGGCCGCCCCGACCCCGGCGACGGCGCACCCGGCGATGGCGGCGTAGAGGGACGGGTCCTGGAGGACCTCCAGGTACTCGGGCCAGTGGGCGGCCACGTCACCAGCGATCCTGGGCAGTTCCTCCAGGCGCTCGAGGCCTGGAGGGGTGGGCGGCTTCCGGAAGACCATCAGCCGGCCGTCCCCAGCCGCTCGAGAGTTCGGCGGCCCTCGTCCGTGAGGGAGGCGATGCCGCGCGACTCGTTGCCGTCGGGCCTGCGTTCGGCTGCCAGCAGGCCGTCGGCCGCGAGCCGCTCGACGCAGCGGACCACGAGCTCGTGCGGAAGACCGCTGAGCAGCCTGAGGCGCCGGAGGCTCAGCCGGTCTGCCACGAGGAACGCGGCGAGCACCGCGTCCAGCCGCTCGGGTGTGGGAGACTGGCGCGCCCGGCCGGCGGGAAACAGGACGACGACCTCGCCGGAAGATCGTCGAGCGCCGCGCGGTTCGGTTCGTTTCGTATCCGGAGTGCGGCCTCTCAAGTGCGCGAGCCCCTTTCTCGGGCCTGGGGGGCCGGGCCCTTGGAGCCCGGCCCCCGTCGTCCTTCGGGGTCCGCGTTCGGCCCCGCCGTGCAACATGATGGTGGGAGCTCGGGGGCGCCTTCGCCCCCAAAATCGGTGGTACGGCTATCGGATTCGGTGGTCTTGGGTTACGAGGGTCCCGAGCCGCGGCGCGGCACAGCGCCCGACGAAACGCGGGACGACCGCGCCGACCCACGTAGCGGTGCCACGGCGGGCGGATCGTACGCCAAGCCGGATTGGTCTATCCGGTTCGGTGCATCTCTATGCAGACCCACAAGATGTTGGGTCGCCTTCTATGCCTCGCGCTGCCGTGGCGGTGGTCCGAAGGCCTTCAGAGGGCCGGCCTATGCGGGATCCTGGATGCGGGCTTCGGGGAACGCCCCTTCCACGCACTCGGGTGAATAGCGTAAGATATTCGGAGTGTGAGGGGCCTGCTGACACTGGCAGCCGTGGTGTTGCTATTCGTCGGCTTCAGCCTTGTAGTAGGGTTCTACTTCCGGCAAGGACCCGCGAGCTGTCTCGACCACGACCGCGCGTGTGGCATCGAGCGGCCCACCTCAGCAGAGCCGACGCACCCATAATTGCCGAGAATCACCATTCGTTCCCCGACGTTGAGTGCATAGCGTAGGAAGGCAGGGATGGACAAGAGGTTGATTTCCGCCTGCGGTGTTGTCGTTGTGTTCGTCGTGCTCTTAGGGAGCTGCCTCGCGGACGCGACGAACACGTTCGTGTCGGAAGATATGAAGAACGGCTGCCACACGGACTATTACCTCCGTGTGGTCCCCGTCGGGGTGTATTGCGCAAAGTCAGAGGCTCCGTAACTTCGGAGAACAACCCTTCCACGCACTCCGGTGAATAAGGCGTGCTACGCCGCAGCACGAAGGGTCAATCCTCTCCAAAGCCGCTATACTGCGGCATCGCTATCGCCGGTCGCGCGGGGCCGGAGGGGTCTTGGAGGTTGGGGGGGTGGATCGGTGGGCGACCTGGTGCTGTCGAACGCGCGGGTGCTGGACGGCCGGGCCGTCATCGCCGCGCTCCTCCGCGGCCGAGCTGGCCCGTCGCGATCAACACCGGGGGTTGCTAGCCCGACCTCGCGGGGTCGTCCCACTTCCGGTGCCAGGCCCTGCTCGTCTCCGCGTGGTGCCCCAGGCGCCCGTCCAGCGCGGCGGCCCCCCCGTCCATCTCGCCCAGGCGTTCGTTTAGGCTGCGGGAGGCCCGGGTCGTGCCGCTCGAGCGCTCCCTCCACGCGATCCTCTCCGCCCGCTTCTTCGCTTGCCAGTCTCGTCCCCTATCCGGCACCCATCCTCCTTCATCCTTTTCTCGCGCGTCGCTTCTCCGGCGGGACCACGGGCCCGCCCTCCCGTGGACCTACCCAGCGCCGCCCAGGCCGCGCCGGGTGAGGACGTAGTGCTTGTCCCCCCTGGCGTAGCGCGCGCTCTCGTCCCACCCGATGGCACCCTCGTACTCCAGGTCCCGCAGGGCGTCGAAGTAGCGCTGGCGGTCCGCCCTTATGCCGGCGCGCTCTGCCGCCTCCGGGAACGGCAGGCGCGAGCCGGGCGCGAGCGCGGGCGCCCCGTGGCGCTCGGCGTGGATCTCGCGGGCACTTTCGAGCAGCGCCCGCCCGTCTTCGGCCGCGCTGGGCGGCGCGCCCCTCCTCCTATTCGTAGGCCCGCCATCCGTTGGCGCCCCAGCGGCTGACCGCGCGGGCGCCCCGCGGCACGGCGTCCCCGGCCTGGAGGCAGGCGTAGCGGCCGTTGGGCAGGCATACGACGGCGGGCCTGTAGGCCCTGGCCGCAGCCTTCTTGGCGGCCGCCTCTGTGGTGTGGGTCTCGGATCGCAACATCGCCCCGTCCCTTCTTCGCGGCCGCCACATCGGCATGGCGGCGCTTAGCAAACTTAGTATTTAGTGATATGTGTTGCTATTGTACCACCGGAAGGGGCTGGGGACTACGCGGACTTCCGAGAAGGCTTTCGCATCGAGACGCGGACCGGTTTTAGTAATACCTGCTACAATACCGGGCAGGCCGTTGCACCTCTAGTGGGAGGTAAGGAACGATGCAGAGGAAGACCCACAACTAGCTGCAGATACCGGCGTTGTGGCACGACCGGGGTTTGTCGCTCGGGCCGGCGATCGCCACTCCTGACAGGAGAGGCTTCGCCGGTCCGTATATTTTTGCCGGATGGTACTACTCTCCGGAGCGCCCGAAAGTCGGGCCCACGGTAGAAGGAAGGTCCTCTTGACCGAAGCAACGACGAAGCGGCGCGACGCGTGCCAGGTGCGAAGCAAGACGGATCACCCCTGCCCTCACCAGGCGGTGGTGGAGATCCGCGGCGTACCCTTCTGCGGGGCTTGCGCCAGCCGGCAGGACGCGTACTTCGCCATTGGCGAGCTTACGCAGGAGGCGCACGGTTTCCGCTACGGGCAACTCGTCGGGGCGCTGGAGAGCATCGCGGCGGCGGAGCAGCTGGAAGCCATCTCGAGGAATTGAGCGTACCGGCCTTATCGAGGACGACGAGCGCCAGCGTTGGTCGGTAACTAAACAACAAAATCACGCGGCCTTTCGCAGGCCTCCGCTGGGTGCGTTAGGCAGCAAAGACGAGGAGGAGGTCCATGACTCGGATCACCGCGCACGTCGAAGGACACTACGAGGCCACCAAGACGCCCTGGGCTACCGACTACGTGTGGGTGCCGGGCGAGGAAGAGGTGGAGGGGCGCCTCCTCGATGGCATCCTTCGTCCCTGGCACGCCGCTTACGCCGAGCAGGTCGAAGAACAGCGGGCCCATCCCGAAGAACAATACCGGAGGGAGATGGAAGCCCTTTGAGGTAGGAGGGGCCCACGCCCCTTCCCTCGCTACCCCTCCAGCAGCTTCACGGCACGCCGGGTGAAGAAGTAGAGCGCGTAGCCGTGGGGGTGCTCCTCGCCGACGTCGAACGCCGTGTGATCGTCTCCTTCCAGCGCGCCCTCCTCGAGCAGGTATTCCAGGGCGCGGTGGTAGCGATCCGAGCCGACGTCGTCCACGTCCAGCCCGGCATCGTGGGCGGCCCTGTTCGGGTCCACCCTGGTCCCTTCCAGGCCGTGGGCCTGTGTGGCGTCGATCGTCCGAAGCAGCCTCAGCCCGTCGCTCTTCGCCTGGGTCTCGATGGTGGTCCTCCTTTGGCACACTTCCGTGCCCGGCTACATCTTACGGCAGCGAGAGGGGTCCGGTGGGCGGACCTTGGCCGAGTCCGACCCTTCGCGCCTCCTCGGGGGTGAGCGAGTAGTCCCGGCCCAAGCCGAAGCCCCCGGCGTGGGCCTCGGCCCCGGTGTTGGTGCACAGCACGCGGACGTTGAAGCCGCCGCCGACGAAGGTGGCCGCGTCCTCCTCGCACCGCAGACCCGTCCAGCCGCACAGCCCGCACCTCTCCTCCTTCTCTCGCACCAACTCCTCCACGCGACGGCGTTGGTTAGGGCTAAGGGGTCTGCGCATCGGGGCCTTGCCCGACTTGCGACCGGGCCGGGGAGGTAGACTCGGGGCCATGGGCATGGAGAACGTCTACGGATGCTGTCCCGTGTGCGGCGCGAACGACGGTTACCTGGACGTCGGCGAGGAGCAGTGGTTCTACTGCTCCTCGCACAAGAAGAGGTGGCTTTTCGTGTTCGG
>CADCUW010000343.1:0-2481 GCA_902805985.1 uncultured Rubrobacteraceae bacterium | reverse complement strand
CTAGCCCCCAGGCCCCCAGGCCCCCGCGCTCACGGCTCGGCCCGCTCGTCGTCCTCCGCCAGGCGTATCCAGCCCACCACGCCCCACGGGTAGAAGTAGCGGGAGGACTTGTTGTGGTCGCGGTGGCGCGTCACCAGCATGACGCATGACGATGCCCCGCTCGTTGACGTCTTCGAGGTACACGGGGGCGCCGGACCTAAGGTCGCTGGAGAGGACCTCGGTGGTCTCTATCATCACCTCCTGGCCGATCCACGCCTCGGGTATCGGGCCGCCTTGCGGGGCGGCCGGCCTCTCCCTGTCCATCATAGTCCCCTCCTCCTCCGCTCGCCTTCGCCTACGGGTCAGGATACCCCCGCCGAACCG
Organism: uncultured Rubrobacteraceae bacterium; assembly: GCA_902805985.1. GTDB lineage: Bacteria > Actinomycetota > Rubrobacteria > Rubrobacterales > Rubrobacteraceae > Rubrobacter_D. Next base: position 2,118 of record CADCUW010000343.1, on the reverse strand, counting down.
GGGCCGCACGGACCTCCGGGAACCCCCTACGCCCTAAGTTCGCGGAAAGCCCCTTCCACGCACTCCGGTGACCAAGGGCAAGAGGAAGGGCCGGAACCCCGTAAGGTCCCGGCCCGATAGCATCCTTTTCTACTTCAGACGGTTCAATATGGCCCTCTTTGCCTTATCCGCGCCGCTTTCCGAGCCTCCGGTGCGCTTCTTGCCCTTCTTGTCGCCGGACATCTTGTCCTTGGCGGCCTTCATCGCTGCCTCTTTGATCTTATTACCTATGCCGGCCATGTTGGCCTCCCTTCTCTGAGGTGCGCGTTTCTATCCTTCTACGAAGTGGTCTCTGTCTTGTGCTCCATCTCCTTGCGGAGGGTCCCACGGTCTTTGTTATTCTGAGGGGATTGTCTTGCGCATGTATGTGTACCCTGCATATAAGGAGGCTAAACATACCACTCGGCATAGGACCGGGGCCACACGAACTTTCGAGAACCCCCTCAAGGTGAACTTCGGAGAATAAGACAAGAAGGGGCGGGACCTATCCAAGGATGGACCCCGGCCCGAGTCGTTACGTGGCCTTACGAAGGCGACGGGCTGCCAGACCCCGCGTCCTCGTCGTCGTCGGAGGCGAACTCGACCCTGCCTTCTTCTCCCGGAGCACCGGTTCCGAGCTCCCGTGTCCCGTCCCCGGACCTTCGATCTCCCGCAGGGCTCCGCGGTTGGCTTGTGGCGTCGGCCTCCGTGTCGGTCTCCGTGTCGGCCTCTACGTCGCCTCCCCGGCTCTCGGCTTCGCTCCTGCCCCGCTCGGCGTCCTCGGCGCGGCTCTCGGCCTCTTGGAGTCTCCTCTCCGTTTCCCGGGATTGCTCCTGGGCCCGCTCGGCCCGTTTCTCGGCCTCCTCGGCCCGGCTTTCGGCTTCCGTGGCCCTTTTTTCGGCTTCCGTGGCCCGCCTCTTGGCCACGCTGGCGCTCTTCTTGGCCTCCTCGGTCTGGCCCTCGGCCTCGCCCCTGGCCCGTTTGGCCTGCTCTACCCGCGCCTCGGCCTGCTCTGCCCGCGCCTCGGCCTGCTCTGCCCGCGTTTCGGCCTGCTCGATCCGCCTCTGGGCCTCCTCGGCACGCCTCTGGGTCCTCGAGGCGCCCCCCTGGTAGAAGGAGGAAACGGAGTCGAGCAGGTCCATGTAGTTGTCCGTGGACAGCCGCGCGAGGTCCCGGGTGGTCTGCTGCGCGAGCCGCTGCTGGCTGGCCAACTGCCGCGCCATCTGCGAGGTGCCCCCGGCCTGGGCGCGGAGGTTGCCCACCACGGCGTCGAAGAAGTACTCGATCTGCCGGGCGCCCATCTGCTGGGCCGCCGCGGTGTTGTCGGACGCCGTCCTGTACGCCGCCACCAGGGCGTCGGCGAACTCCTGGGCCGCCCTGTTTATCCTCTGCTGCTGTTGGTCGTCCACTCGGCTTTGTGCCTCCCGTGCTTCGTGCCCTTGCGGGTCTTCGGTGCCCTTCTCGGCGACCGGCCACGCGGGGCGGCCCGCCCCCGGCTCGCCGGCCCCCTAGGAGGAAGCCTCCAGCCTGCGGTCCATCTCCGTGACGAGGGTCTGCCGGTTCTTGTTGCCCTGCTCGTAGTTGCGCGTCCGCCTGAGCTCGGCCTCCGAGAGGCTATCCAGCTGCTCGGTGATCTCCTCCACGTTCATCTCGTCGTAGTCGGAAAACGGCGGGCGCCCCGCGGCGATGTCCGCGGTCTCCCGCGTCGCGTCCGACGCCGCACCCGCTGTCGCGCCCGCCGCCCCGGCCACGGTGCCCAGCAGGCCCGCGGTCGTGTCGGAGAGGGTGCGCGCCCCTTCCCGGGCGCTCTCCGCGGCGCGTTGGGTGCCCCCCCTGTACTGGGAGAAGGCGGTGTCGAGGAAGTCCATGTAGGCTTTTGCCGACTCCTGCGCTAACGCCTGACCGGCCTCCTGTTGCCTCCTGGCCTGGTCGGTCAGCCGCTCGGAGGCGGCCCGCCCGCCCTCGGCCTGCTCCCTGAGGTGGTCCATCACCCGTTCGGAGAAGTCCTGGGCGAGGCGTGCCTGGCGCTGTTGGGCGTCGGCGGCCTGCTCGTAGACGATCCTGTAGGACTCGGCGAGGGTTTCGGCGAACCGTGCGGCC
>CADCUW010000342.1 GCA_902805985.1 uncultured Rubrobacteraceae bacterium | reverse complement strand
CTCCTTCTCCACCAGGTTGCGGCAGTTCGGGCAGAGCAGGGTGTTGTTGCGCAGCTCCCGCTCGAGGACCGCCGTCTCGAGCTCGCGCTCGCGCGACTCGTCCAGGTACTCGGGCGGACGGACTATCAGGTAGATCAGGGTCCCAACGTAGGGGAAGATGACCGCCACGATCCCCCATAGTACGCTGATGGCACCGCGCCGCCCGGCGTCGGTGTACGTCCAGTAGACGAGGGCTATCCACAGCACAACGAAAAGCAGCACGATGAGCTGACCCGAGATGCGCAGGATCGGGCTGTTCAGGAAGTTCGAGATGATCTGGAACGGGTCGGAATCCTGCAGTAGCAGCGAGAATGGGGCCTGGCTCATGAGATAAACCTTACCACCACGACGTAACCGAGCACAAAAGCCGCCACGGCGACGACGGCCAGGAGGCCGACCAGGCGCCAGATCCCACCGCTAGTCACGCAACCACCGCAAGACCGGCGCCGCCGTCTGGAAGGAGCCGAGAACGAGCACCACTCCCCCGTCCCCTCTGACGCTGCGCGCCGCGAGATCGACGGCCTTTGCGGGGTCCTCTTCTGTCAGCGTCTCTCCCCCCTCCGTTTCCCTATACCTCTGCGAGATTCCTTCAGGACCCGCCGCCCGCTCGCCCTCCGGGCGGGTCAAGACGACCGTCCGGGCCGCCGCGCTCAAGGCGGTAAGCATACTGTGAGCATCTTTATCCCGCAAGACGCCGAAGACCACCGCGAGCGGCCTCCCCGGGTAGGCAGACTCCATCGCCTCCAGCGCGGCCTCGACCCCCGAAGCGTTGTGCCCCCCGTCGACCACCACCGGCGCCCCGTCCACCTCATGGACCTCGAACCGCCCCGGCAACACCCCGACGACGTTTCGTATCACCCGCTCCCCGGCTTCGAGCTTCTCCCCCAGCAACTCCTCGGCGGCCCGCACCCCGAGCGCAGCATCCCGAGAGACGAAGGGGGGCATCTCCGGGGATGGGTGATCCACCGTCCCGGGCGCGGCTTCGACGAGGCGGGCGCCGACCTCGGCGCACCGCTTTTGGGCGATGTCGCGCACCACGGGATCGTTCGTCCCGATGACCAGCACGGATCCCGCCGAGACGCTGGCGAGCTTCTCGTGTGCGATCTCCGCGACGGTCTCTCCCAGGTACTCGGCGTGGTCGAGCCCGACGTTGGTGAGCACCACGGCCCCGGGCCGGGCCGCCGTGGTCGCGTCGTGGCGGGCGCCGAGACCCGCCTCCAGGACCGCCCAAAGGAGCCCCTCATCCGCGAAGAGCTTTACCGCGCCGGCCGTGAGCAACTCGAACTGGGAGGCCGCCACACCGTGACGATCCGCAACCTCGATGGCCTCCACCATCGCGCGGGCGAAACGTTCCTCGGCGACGAAGGTCCCACCCAACATGACGCGCTCGGTGTAAGAGAGGACGTGCGGGGAGAGGTATACCCCGGCCGGCCGGCCCATCCTCGAGAGCGCGGCGGCCAGGGCGACCGAGGTCGTGCCCTTGCCGTTCGTGCCGACGACCTGGACGACCCTGAGCTTGCCTTGCGGGTCTCCCAGGAGCGCGAGGAGGCGCTCCACGCGCCCGAGGCCCATGGTGATCCGCCGGCGGCGGTCGAGCTCGGCGCAGACGGAGGCGAAGGAGGGGTTCGGGGCCAACGTGGGGCTAGAGGTAGCCTTCCAGGCGGGCGTTCAGCGTCTCCACCATCCGGCCGTTCGTCGCCAGCTTCTCGCGCTCGGCGGAGACAACGTCTGCGGGGGCCCGCTCGACGAACTTCGCGTTCGACAGCTTGCCCTCCGCGCGCTTCACCTCGCCCTCGACGCGGGAGATCTCTTTTCGCAGGCGTTCGATCTCACCCCGCCGCAGCTCCTCGCTCAGCGAGAGTTCCACCACGACGTCCCCGGCCGGCAACGTCGCAGTCGCGTCCCCGTCCATCGTCCCGACGAGCTTCACTCCGGAGAGGCCGGAGAAGACCGCCGGGTCCACCTCACCGACCACACGACCCGAGAGTTCCCCCTCGACCTTCGACTCGGCCCGAAACGAACGCACGGCCGAGACCGCGCGCCTGGTACGCTCCAGAAGCCCGTCGGCCCCGGCGTCTTCGAGGGCGGGATCGTAGGCCGGGAACTCCCCGCGGGCCAGCGGGCCGTCCTCGCCCATGATGCCGGCCATCTCCTCCGTCGCGAACGGCATGACCGGGTGCAGCAGCTTGAGCGTGCCCAGGAAGACCTCTCGCAACACACGCGACGTCGCCGGAGACGGCGAGGCCTTGGCTATCTCGATATACCAGTCGGCGAACTGGTTCCAGGCGAAGCCGTAGATCAGGCGCATCGCCTCCGAGAACTCGCACTCCTCCAGCAGCCGGTCGTACTCCCGCGCCGTGCGGTTGAACTCGGAGCGTATCCAACGGTCCGAGACGGACAACGCTCCGCCTTCTTCGGCCTCGGGGTAGCTCAGGATAAAACGGGTGGCGTTCCAGAGCTTGGTGACGAAGGCGCGGCCCATGGCGGCGCGTTCGTAGGAGTAGGCGAAGTCCTGGGTCGAGGACTGGTAGAGGAGGCCGAAGCGGACGGCGTCCGTACCGTACTCCTCGAAGAGGTCGAGGGGGTTTATGGTGTTGCCCTTGGACTTGCTCATCTTCGTACCGTCCTCGGCGAGGACGATGGAGTGGACGTTCACCTTCTCGAACGGGACCTCGCCGCGGAACCGGAGGCCCATCATGATCATGCGGGCCACCCACAGGTACATGATCTCGCGCGCCGTCGAGAGCAGGCTCGTCGGATAGAAGTACCCGAGGTCCTCGTTCTCCTCGGGCCACCCGAGCGTCGCGAACGGCCACAGCCCGCTGGAGAACCACGTGTCCAGGATGTCCGGGTCCTGCTCGTACCCCTCGCCCGGCGACTCCTTGGAGGCGACCGTCTCACCGTTCGGCCCGTACCAGACGGGGATGCGGTGGCCCCACCAGAGCTGGCGGGAGACGTTCCAGTCGTGGATGTTCTCCAGCCAGCGCATCGTCTCCCGCCGCCAGGAGTCCGGGTAGACGGCGATCTCCTTCCTGTCCAGCGCCTCTATCGCCGGGCGGGCGAGCCCCTCCATCGCGACCCACCACTGCTCCGAGAGCCAGGGCTCGATGACGGTGCCGCACCTGTCGCAGTGCCCGACCCTGTGCCGGTACTCCCTCACCTCGCCGAGCAGGCCAATCTCGCCCAGGCGCTCCGCCACGGCCCTCCGGGCCTCCATCCGGTCCATCCCCGCAAAGCCAGCGCCGTTCTCGTTTATCGTGCCGTCCGGGTTCAGGACGTTGACGGGTTCGAGGCCGAGCCTGCCGCCGATCTCGAAGTCGTTCGGGTCGTGGGCCGGGGTGACCTTGAGCACGCCGGTCCCGAAGTCCGGGTCGACGTGATCGTCGGCGTAGACCTCGATCTCGCGCTCCACGAACGGTACCGTGACCCGCCGTCCGACGAGGTCCTTGTACCGCTCGTCCTCCGGGTTGACGACGAGCGCCACGTCCCCGAGCATGGTCTCGGGACGGGTGGAGAAGACCTGAACGGAGTCGTTGCCGTCTGGGCCGGGGCCCTTGCCGTCCGAGAACGGGTAGCCGAGACCGTAGAGTTTGCCGTCTGTGTCCTCGTAGTTGACCTCGAGGTCGGAGATGGCCGAGCGGTCGTGCGGGCACCAGTTGACGATGCGGGTGCCGCGGTAGATAGAGCCGTCGTTGTACAGCTCTATAAACGCCGTGAGCACGGAGTCTATGTACTCCTCGTCCATCGTGTAGCGCAGGCGGCGCCAGTCGACGGAGGCGCCGAGGCGCTTGAGCTGGCCGAGCATGGTGCCGCGGGCCTCTTCGGCGAACTCGCGGCACCGCTCGACGAACTCCTCGCGCCCAAGGTCGAAGCGGGACTTGCCCTCCTCGCGCGTGAGCTTGCGCTCGACGACGTTCTGGAGCGCGATCGAGGCGTGATCGACGCCGGGCAGCCACAGGGCCTCGTAGCCCTTCATGCGGGCGCGGCGGGCGAGGGTGTCCTGGATCGAGCCGTTGAGTGCGTGCCCCATGTGCAAGGCCCCCGTCACGTTCGGCGGGGGCAGCACGATGCAGTACGCGGGCTTATCCGGGTTCGGGTCGGCCTCGAAGGCGCCGGTCCGCTCCCACTCCTCGTAGAGGCGCGCCTCGACGGCGCGGTGGTCGTAGGTTTTTGGTATCCCGGTCTCTCTCAAGTGAGCTTTACGCGGTCTCTTCTTCGTCGTAGGAGTACTTCTGGGTGCCGGTCACGAGCGAGGGCTGCACGCCCTCGTTCACCGTGTCGGCGTCCACCACGCACCCCTTGACGTCAGAGCGGCTCGGCAGATCGTACATCGTCGGCAACAGCGCCGACTCCAGGATGCTCCTGAGCCCCCTGGCGCCCGTGCCACGTTCGAGCGCGAGCTCCGCGACGGCGGCCAAAGCCTCGTCCGTAAAAGTCAGGTCCACCTTATCGTAGCGGAAGAACTGGCGGAACTGGCGGACCAGCGCGTTCTTCGGCTCCGTAAGTATGCGGACCAGATCCTCCTGCTCCAAAAGACGCAGGGTCGAGATGACGGGCAGGCGGCCGACGAACTCGGGGATCAGGCCGTACTTCAGGAGGTCCTCGGGCTGGACGTGCTGGAGCAGGGCGTCGTCCTCCTGCTTGAGCCGCTGGTCCACGTCAGAGCCGAAGCCTATGCTCTTCTTGCCGATGCGCTGGCGGATGATCTCCTCCAGCCCCCCGAAAGCCCCGCCGCAGATGAACAGGACGTTCTTGGTGTCGATCTGCAGGAAGTCCTGGTGCGGGTGCTTGCGCCCGCCCTGCGGCGGGACGGATGCTACCGTGCCTTCGAGGATCTTGAGGAGGGCTTGCTGCACGCCCTCCCCGGATACGTCGCGCGTGATGGACGGGTTGTCCGACTTGCGGGCGACCTTATCTATCTCGTCGATGTAGATGATCCCGGTTTCAGCCTTCTTCACGTCGAAGTCGGCGGCCTGGATCAGCTTGAGCAGGATGTTCTCGACGTCCTCGCCGACGTAGCCGGCCTCGGTAAGCGCCGTCGCGTCCGCGATGGCGAACGGGACGTTGAGGATGCGGGCGAGCGTCTGGGCGAGCAGCGTCTTGCCCGAGCCCGTGGGGCCGAGCATGAGGATGTTGGACTTCTGCAGCTCGGTGCCGTCTGTGGCCTCGGCGCCCATCTGGATGCGCTTGTAGTGGTTGTAGACAGCGACGGCGAGGACCTTCTTGGCGTCCTCCTGGCCGATGACGTACTCGTTGAGGATGCGGTTGATCTCCCGCGGCTTGGGGAGGTCATCGTCCTTGAGGAGTTCCGGTCCCGAGAACTCCTCGTCGATGATCTCGTTACAGAGCTCGATGCACTCATCGCAGATATAGACGCCCGGGCCGGCGATCAGTTTCCTGACCTGGCGCTGGCTCTTTCCGCAGAAAGAGCACTGCAGCTGATCCGACGGGTCCCTCATACCGTTACGGCCTCCCCTGGAGCTCTCTGTCGCCTGGAGTCCTCAAGAACCCTCTAGTGGTTCCTGATGATGGTGTCGATGACGCCGTACTCGATGCCCTCCTCGGGGCCCATTATGTAGTCGCGGTCGGTGTCGCGCTCGATCCTGTCGTAGTCCTGTCCGGTGTTCTCGGCCAGGATCTCGTTGAGGCGCCGCTTGGTGTGGACGAGCTCCTTGGCGTGGATCTCCACGTCGGAGGCCTGCCCTGCGAGCCCGCCGACGCTCGGCTGGTGAAGGAGGATCCTGGTGTTCGGAAGCGCGCTCCTCTTGCCCTTCGCACCCGCCGCGAGCAGGAAGGCACCCATCGAGGCGGCCATGCCGAGGGCCGTGGTAACGATGTCCGGCTTGACGAAGCGCATGGTGTCGTAGATCGCGAGGCCGGCCGTGACGGAACCGCCCGGCGAGTTTATGTACAGGTTGATGTCCTGCTCCGGGTCCTCGCTCTCGAGGTGCAAAAGCTGCGCCATGATGGCGTTCGCGACCTGGTCGTCCACGGGGGTGCCGAGGAAGATGATCCTGTCCTTCAAGAGCCGCGAGTAGATGTCCATGGCCCGCTCGCCACGAGGGCTCTGCTCGATGACGTAGGGGATCACGCCCTGGGGATCGTAGTAGCTCATTCTTTCTCCTTCTGATCGTCGTCTACGGCTCCGGCCTCGACGGTCGCCTCGACCGCGGCTTCGCCGCCTTCCGGCTCCTCTTCCGCCCCCGGCGTCTCCTCGCCGGCCTCTATGCCGGGCTCCGCTGAGGCATCTTCTTCTTCCGGCATCTCGACCGGCGTCGCGTTCTCGGCCAAAAAGTCGAGGGCCTTCTGGCGGGAGATCTCCTCCTGGAGCAGCGCGTAGGTGCCGTTCGCCTTCATGGTCTCGGCGATCTCCTCGGGGGAGCGCTCGGACTCCTCGGCGAGGTGGCCTATCTCGTGCATCACCGCGTCCTCATCGGCGGTTATGTTCTCCGCCAGGGCGACCGCGTCGAGGACGAGCTCCTTTTTCACGGTGTCCTCGGCCTCAGGCCTGATGCGCTCCTCGAAGTCGTGATGGTTGGAGCCGGCGAGCTGGTAGTACTGCTCGGGGTCCATCCCCTGCGCCCGGATGCTCCGCTCGAAGCTCTCGACCATCTCGTGCGCCTTCTCATGCGCCATGACGCCCGGAACCTCGACCTCGGCGTTACCGGACACGACGTCGAGCACGCGGGCCCGAAACTCGCCTGCGACCCTCTGCTCGGCCGCCCCTTCCAACTGCTCGCGCACGGCGGCGCGCAGCTCCTCGAGCGTCTCGAACTCGCTCGCCTCCTTGACGAACTCGTCGTCGAGCTCGGGGAGGTCGCGCTCCTTGATCTCCTTGAGGTGGACGTCGAAGAGGACGGACTGCCCCTGTAGCGACGGCTCGCCGTAATCCGCCGGGAAGGTGACGCCGAACCGCTTGCGCTCGTCCGGCTTCATCCCGACCACGTTGTTCTCGAACTCCGGAAGAAGCTCGCCGCGCCCGATCTCCAGCATGTAGTCCTCGGCCTGCCCGCCTTCGAGCGGCTCACCCGTGGTCATGTGCGCGCCGGTAAAGTCGATGATGGCGAAATCACCCTCGGCCGCCGGCCTGTCCTCGACCGCCGCAAGCGTCGCGAACTGCCCGCGCATCTCCTCGAGCTGGGCGTCGACCTCCTCATCAGAGACCGCGATCTCGCGTCTGGGAACCTCGACACCCTTGTAGTCGCCGAGCTTCGCGAGCGGACGCACCTCGACGGTGGCGGAGAACTTGAAGCCGCTCTCCTCGCTCAAGGGGTCGTCGAAGTCTATCTCCGGGCGGTCTATCGGGCGGAGGTCGGTCTCGACCACGGCCTCCGAGTACCAACTCGGCAGGGACTCCTGGAGGGCCTCCATCATGATGTAGTCGCGCCCCAGGCGGTTCTCGATGACGCGCCGCGGCGCCTTGCCCGGCCTGAAGCCGGGGACCCGCACCTGCTGGCCGAGCTCCCTGACCTTCGCCTCCACGCCCTTGCGGACGGCGTCGGGGGGCACCTCGACGTCCAGCCGGACCTTGTTCTCCTCAAGCTTCGTAACGTTAGCCGTCATACCCTCCGATTCCTCTCAACCGTCCAAGATCCTCCGCGCCCCCGCCGCCCAAGAGCGGCGATGTGCGAGAGGCGGGACTTGAACCCGCACGCCCGAAGGCACTAGATCCTAAATCTAGCGTGTCTACCATTCCACCACTCTCGCCCGCCGTCGAACCTGGGAGAAGTATAGCAGCCACCCAACGCCCGCCGGCCCGTTACGCTACGGGCGCAAGCTTCGCTTACGCTGCACGCCCCCGGTCTGAAGACCTCCGGATTTCAGCACCTTCCGGGCTGCTCCGCAGTCCTCGCCCTGAGCAAGGCGTCTGGTCTCGCCGCTCCGCACGCCACTCGACCTGCCGCGCGAATCGTATCCTGGTTTGGTCCTGGCTCGGTGCGAAGCTGAAAGCAGCGGAGGTCTGCGTGCTGAAAGAAGAGGCGCCGCCACAGCGGGCGGCGCCTCGCGGCGAGCTAGTAGCGGAACTCGTCCAGCATCTCCCTGTTCGCCTCCTCGTCAGGCACGAGGACCTGGTCGCCGTTCTCCAGGGTCTCGGGGTCTCCCCGCAGTTGCTGGGCGGTCATCTGGGAGTTGGGTCCGCGCCTCACGAGGACGCGCCCGAGGGTTACGCCCTGGCCCAGGCCGAGGTCGGTCAGGACGTTGCGGTCCGCCACCCTGAGGATGGTCGGCAGTTGCTTCACGGTATTCCAGTCGAAAGCCTGGCTGCGCAGGGCGGCCACGAGCCGCTGCTGGCGTTCGATCCGGTCGAGGTCGCCGCCGGCGGTGCCGCGGTAGCGGGCGTAGAAGAGGGCTTGCTGGCCGTTGAGGGTCTGGAGGCCGTCCTCGATCTCGTACTTCGGCGGGATCTCGTCCTCGACGTCCACCTCCACGCCGCCCATCGCGTTGATGACGTCCCTGAAGCCCTCGAAATCAACCACCGCGTAGTGGTCCACGTCCACCTCCGAGTACTCCTCGAAAGCCGTGACCGTCTGGTCGATGCCGCCGAAGTTGTAGGCGGCGTTGATCCTGTTCTCCTCGCCGGGAGCTACCTCCACCAGCAGGTCCCGCGGCACCGAGAGCAGGTTCACGTCCCCGGTCCCCGGGTCCACCCTGACCAGCATGATCGTGTCGGTCCGGCTCCCCTGCTCCTCGCTCTCCGGCCGCTCGTCCACCCCGAGCACCAGCACGTTGAAGGGCTCGTCCCCTACCTTCTCCCCCCCGCCGAACATCCTCTCGACCCAACTGGTCGGAGAGGCGTCCAGAGGCTCGGGTGCGGTCGTCTCGGTCCGCTCGGGCTCGTAAGCCAGCGCCACCCCCCCGACCACGAGCGCCACGAGAACGATCGGCAGGGACCACACCCACCACCGGCGGCGCGCAGCACCGGACTCCTTCGTGTAGTCCTGAAAGTCCCTCATCCCCGGCAAGTCTAATCTCGCGCGCAGCTCAAAGCAATAAACGCATCGTGCCGGACGACCGACATCTTCGGGAGATCCTACCCGTATCGTGTCCGGCCTCGGACGCAAGGCGGAGCGGCGGGGCCAGGCCCCACGGCCATCGTGGGCACGATCCGCCCGTTATCGTCTCAAAGTATCGCCTTATGTTGCAGAGAGCGTTCGGGGATCAGGCCTCCCTACCCAGGGTTGCTCGAAACCTCCGCGCCTGGCGTGCCGGGTGGTGCCAAGTTAGCGTCGATCGCCGGTACGCGACCGACTTGCCACGCGAGGATTCGGGACCTGTGAGAAAGGTCCCGAATCCTCTATTGGACGCGGTTAGCTGGAGAAGTCGAAGGTTGCCCGGTGCACCGTGCCGTCGTCGAGTTTCAGCACCATCTGCCGGCAACCGGTCCACGCCCTGTGGGTCTTCCAGACGTAGGTGTATTCGTCCGCAGCGGCGTCGTAGGTAAGGCCGCCGGTGTTCGCGGACGTGGTCTCCTCGATCCCGTCCGCAGAATCAGCCGCGTCGCACGGCACCTGCTGCGATCTTGGGTAGGTCTCCTCGATGACGTCGAGGCCCTGGTCTCCCGAGAGGCTGAACTTCACCGGAACGGCACGCCCGGCCTTCACGGCGTTGACCGTCGGGGGGTTATCGACCGGGGCGAAGAAGCCGCTAAAGTCGTAGACGGGGTTCAGGAGGAAGGCCTGCAGGCGGCCGTCCTTGTAGCCAGAGCCGGTGATCTGGCCGGACTCGTTGATCGCGTACGTGTCGACGAGCTTCCAACCCGAGTCCGGCGGTATCAGCTCGTTCAGGTCCATGACCTGTCCGTTCGCCCACAAAGTCGCGGAGAACTGCTCTGACTGGGGCGCGCCGGCGACGTCGTTTCGCGACCACCCGACCACCCGGCCGGCCTCGTCGACGTCGCGCGCCCTGCTGTAGACGTCGCCGGAGAGGGGCTGAAGGGGTTCGATCCCCGCCTCCCCGTCCCCTCCGTCGTAGAGGAAAGCTCGACCCTGGGGTGAGCTCTGCCCCGGGTTGAACGACCACCCGATAGCATGGCCGGAGTTGTTGACCCCAACGGCCTCGCTGGCCGAGAAACCATCGTCTTTGCCGAGCCAATCCACCGTCCCGCTGCGGTAGACGAAGGCCTCTGTCTGGCCCTCCGAACCTCCCGCCCCGCCGACCACGTCCCCTGAGTCGTTGACGCCCCAGGCGGCGCTGTACGGGGTTTCGAGATCCTCTCCGAGATCGGTCAGGGCGCCGTTCTCGTAGAGGAACGCGCGCGTCTGGTTGTTCGTGGTGCCCGCGCCGACGATCTGGCCTGACTCGTTGATGGCCTGCGCGCCGGTCAATTGCCACCCGGAGCCGGCCGGGATCAGGCCGTTCATGTCCTTCATCCGGCCGTCCTCGTACAGGAAAGCCCTCAACCTCTGCTGCCCGCCGACCAGGATTCGCCACTCCCCCACCACGTCCCCGGAGTCGTTCATGCCTCGGGCCCGGCTAAGGTTGCCCCCGGCGGGCACACCGAGGTCCCGCGTAACCCCACCCTCCCACAGAAAGGCGCGCGCCTGTCCAGTAGGGCTCTGCCCCTGCCCGGCGACCCGGCCGGGTTCATCGATGTCGCGGCCAATGCTGTTAGTCCACAGCGGATCGAGGTTCGTCACCTCATATCGAGTCGGCCCAGCCGCGTCGGCCTGCCGCGTACCCACGCCCATGAGGTACGCCAGCGCCAGCAAGACCGCCGCCATAACCGCCAACACCGACGTCGCCACTCCCCTGAGATTGGTCACTCCCGACATCTTTCCTCCCTTTCCTGCTGACGTTACTCTACTCACCGCTACGTGGAAGCCGCCTATCGAGGTGTGCAAGCACCGCCCCGAACACGAAGACCACCACAAAGGTTGCCAGGGCCAATAGCAGAATTAGTTCCTTCATCTCTACTTCCTTTAGTCAGCCGGGCAAGGGACAGTAGCGTTGCTCCTCGATCCTCTTGTGTAACATTGGTAACTTACGGTTCAGGGAGCAGATGCGCATAGGACTCCAGTACCATTTTCGTAGGGAGGCCAGCTATTCTCGGACCATCTTCGATGGAAACGAGAAAGCTGAAGATCTACGCGCTCAAAAGGCTCGCCAGCCATACGAAGCCCTCTACGTCACGGCTGTGAACACCGGACTACGCCAAGGTGAGTTGCTGGGGCCGCGGTGGGATGCCGTGGACCTCGACGCCGCCACACTTCGGGTCCAGCGTATCCTACAGAACGGCTCGTTCTACCTGCCGAAGTCTGGCAAGGGCCGTAGCGTGAGGCTGACCCGGCAGACAGCAGATCCTCTCAGAGCACACCGCAAGCGCCAGCTAGAGGAGAGGATGCAACTGGCCGGGCTGCGGAAGGACCATGGCCTCATCTCCCCGAACCGCGTGGGTAGAGGCCCCTCGACCACACCAACTTTTATCAGCGGGACTTCAAGAAGCTCCTGGAACGGGCCGGGCTCTCCCCCACCTTCCGATTGCATGACCTGCGTCACACGTGCGCCACGCTCCTGCTCTCTCGCAACGTCAACCCGAAAATCGTCCAGGAGATATAGGCCACGCGACGATCTCGCAGACGATGGACACCTACTCCCACGTGCTGCCGGACATACAGGACGAGGCGGTATCCGCCCTCGAAGGGGCCCTATCGTAGCGGGTCACTGTCAGAGAGGGCCGGGATAGTCTCCCGGCCCTCTTTGATTTTCAAGCATTAGGCTTACCTATAGAGGATTAGAGTGGGTGACCGACGGGGCTCGAACCCGCGACCTTCGGAGACATGATCCGGGCACCGAACACGCCGTTGTTCGACGTACCGGCACTTCGCGCCGCGTTCACGAAGGCACGGTAGTTCCGGACGCGCCCGCCCTCGGTGGCGAGGCCGAACATTTCGGCCCAGGCGACCTCGTCGGGCTCGCGGAAGTACGACTCGGGCCGACCGAGGACGCCGCTCGAAGGGAGCAAGCCGCACAGCAGGGTACTGCCCGTGCGCGGCGTTCCGCACAGGACGTACGAGCGCGGCGGTTCTCGCATAAGACGCGAGGCTACGCGCTCAGTTGTTTGAGGATCTTGTTAGCTCCGCTTCGGTGCTCTTTACTTCCAATTCCTCCGCTACGGTTCGTAGGATAATCCGCAGTGCCTCCACCATAATCTCCATCGGTAGGCTCGGTTGTATCGGGTTCTCAGTGGCCATCTCGGTCGAGACCGGAAAATGCACGAACCCGGCGATAGTAGGCAGTTCGTTTCGACGCATGTGGTCCAACACACCGTACATGGTGTTGTTGCAAATGTAGGTCCCCGCCGTGTTGGAGACGTAAGACGGCACGCCTGCAGCGAGAAGGTTTTGGACGATCCGCCGGTAAGGGAGCTTGGAGAAAAGGGCGTCGGGACCTGCGGGGTTGATGGGTTCGTCTACCGGCTTTCTCCCGCTCTTGTCGGCCAGCAGGTCCTCTGCCATCGTGTCCTTGACGTTTAAACCGACCCTTTCGGGTGTTACAGCCGCCCGCCCCGGGTATACGCCGCAAGACAGGACCACGTCCGGGCGGATGCGATCAATCACATCCGCGATCTCCTCCACGCACTCGTCGTAGTTGACGGGCAGCACGACCGAATGTATCTCTACGCCTTCGAGGTCGAACCTCTCCGCCTCCCGGACGAGGGTCTGGGTAGGATTGACCGACATCTCTCCATATGGCTCGAAGCCGGAGACCAACACCTTCATCTCACGTCACCTCACTTGCTTGCTCTCAAGACGAATACGGGCAACACCAGTACCATGGCGACGCACCCGACGAGGGCGTACGCGTACAGCGGGTACATCGCGGCCGAGGGTATCTGCAGCACGGCCTGCGCGAATACCGAGGCCACGGCGTAAAGGATCCCGTACGCCGCCACGATGGCGATGACGGCAATCACCACGCCGGGCATCCCCTGTGCCGTCCCCTCCGCGCCCTCGGCGGGCTCCCGCGCCGCCCCCTCTCGAGCGTTCAGGAAGTACGACAGGCCGACGAAGACTGCTGCGGAGATGAGTACGGCGGCCAGGTCAGCACGGGGTCCCTGGCCCGCCACAATGAGGGTGCCTCCGACGCCGAGGCTGAGGAGGATCGACCAGAACGCCGCGGTCGGGTGCGCACCCCTCCAGAGCAGGCCCAGGTACAGGGGTAGAAGCAGGGACAGATTGATGGCGCTGTTGATCACTAGCAGCGTCAAGATGCTCTCTATGAAAAGGGCGCCCACGATCCCTACTATCCCGAGCCCGATTTGCAGGGCGAAGCTCAGGTAGAGGTTCTGGCGACGGCTCAGGGACGCCCCAAGATAGTTGTCTACTATGTCGACCTGGGCGATGGAGGCGACGTTGTTTATGGCGGCGTCCCCCGAAGAGAAGATTAGTGCCAAGGCACCGAGAAGGAACAGGATGGTGGCCCAGGTCGGGAACAGGTTCACCACCAGGTCCGTCGCGGCGGAGCTGGGGCTTATGTTCGGCAGCAGCCTCGCCGCCGCCATACCCATTATCCCCGCACCCACGGCGAACGGCATCCACACAAACGGGAACCACCACACCGCGCGGGTGGCCGCACGGGTGTCCCTCGCAGCGAATAGCCTTTGCCAGATTACGGGGGATGCGATGGTGAAGGCCGTAAGGACCAGGAAGAAGTCCAGCATACCGACCGGGCCCCATCCCAATACGTTGAGGCTATCTTGGGGTATGTTGGCCACGAACTGGCTCAGACCCACCTCTCTTGCGGTAAGGATCAACGCTACCGCCACCCCCAGCCCGGCTATAGCGAGCTGGTAGACGTGGGACCGCACCGTGGCCTCGAAGCCCCCTAAGGCTGTGTAGATTATCAGGACCGCCCCGCCCACCGCGATGGCCGTGTTAGAGCCGATATTCAGAAGGGAGGACAGCACGATCCCAACGGCCAGCACCACCGAGATTATGTACAAGATGGACGCGAGCATCACCACGACCAGAGAGACCAAACGGGTCTTCTCGTCGTAACGTCTGCCCACGTACTCGATCATCGTCACCCCCTCGGGCATCGATTCCCTTATCCTGGCGACGAGGTTCACCGGCCAGACGAAGAACAGAAGCGGCAGGCCCACGCCCAGCGCGTACCAGATCGGCCCCGAGATACCGAAATTGAAGCCGCTCTCGGCAGCAGCCAGCAGCGTGTAGTTGCTGGCCCAAGCGGCCACGAACGTGGCGACGAGCGCCCCGGTCCCGAAGGAGCGGGCACCGACGTAGCGGCTCTCCTCGCTGCCTTCTCTGCGATAGTCCCTTACAAAGTTGTACAAGGACCACCCTATGAGGGCGGCGAAGTAGAGGCCGACTATTACAGCTACGCCTTCCCTCATTTTCTGCTCCCTTGTTCCATAATGCCCATGCCTTTGCCTACCTGCCCAAACACCTCGGCAGAAGGCAGGTCAAACCGAGACCGTGCCCCGCCGTCTTCACTTCCGGATCCTACGTCGTCCGTTCACGTTCTGCGGGTCCTGCTTCCGCAACCTCCCCTTCCGCCGGATCCTCCTCAGCGGTCTCGTGACGAGGTCGCAGCACGGGGAACAGGTAGCCCAGCACGAAGACGAGCGCCACGAACAGAGCGGCCAGGGCCCAGGCGAAGACGACACCCGCCTCCGCCACGAAGCCCAATACTATCCCAGCCCAGGCGAAGTCGGAGTCCCCGAAGGTGGTGTTGGCGAGGCCCAGCTGGCCCAGGTAGCCCAGCAGCAGGGCGGGCAGGAAGGTGATGATGAGGCCGTTGGCGAAAGCCCCGAAGACGGCCCCCCGCCTGCCGCCGGTTGCGTTGCCGAACACCCCGGCCCCGCCGCCGACGAAGAAGTGGGGCACCATGCCGGG
>CADCUW010000341.1 GCA_902805985.1 uncultured Rubrobacteraceae bacterium | reverse complement strand
GCGAGGATCGCGCCAACCAGGAGCACCTGAGCGTGCTGCCAGACGCGCTTGGAGAACAGTGGCACGAACGGGAGCAAAACCCGTATCATCTGGGTGGGTAGGGTGCGCATCGCTCACCTCTTTTAGCGGAGAACGGTGACGAGCGTACCCTACCCCTTTCGTTTCCAAATGGCTAAAGTCGAGCTCGGAAGGGGCGTTCTACGAAGTTCCGGCCGCGTGGGTTCTTGGGCACTCCGAGCTACCCTTGACACGGCCGCGACATGGCCACAAAATACTCGTGGGGAAACAAAAAACAGGCGCGCGAGCGCCGCGACAAAGGCAACCCCGCTGCGAGGCGGGAGACGCAAAGTCGTAGACCTACCTATACGGTGTAGGCGGCTTGGCTACCAAACGGCGGGGACCACGGGTCCTAGCACCATGCGAACCGGGCGCCTCGAACGTGACGAGGAGCAGATGCCGCTTCCTCAAAAGGATAGGTACGGCCTAGCGGCGCCGGGCAGGTGCACCACGGTTGTTTTTGTGCTCTTCGTCGCGCTGCTGGTCGTCCTGGGCGTTGTGGGTGTCAGCAAGGAGGCCTGGGCGCAGAGCGAGCCCCTAGGAGAGGCCACCGGCGCCACGGGAGCCGAGCCTGCTCCCGAGCCTGCTCCCAAGCAGGCCTCCGAACCGGCTCCCAAGCAGGCCCCCGAGCCCGCCGCCTCGGCTCCCGCTGCCTCGGCTCCCGCCTCCCCGGCCTCCGAACCGATCCCCGAGCCGGTGCCCGAACCGGCCTCCACGGTCGCTTCTGCGCCGTCCGCTGCCTCTGCGCCTGCCGTCGCTTCTGCGCCTGCCGTCCCCGAGACGATCCCCGAACCGACCCTAGCCACCGAGCCGGCGGGCGCCACGACCGAGCCCATCGGGCAAATCGAGCCGGTCCAGGATCCGGTCGTGGAGCCCGTGCGAGAGACGGCCGAGCCGGTCGTCGATACGGTGCCCGAGCCGGTACAGGAACCCGTAGATCCCGCCGCCGAACCGGTAGAGGAGACGGTCGATCCTGTGGTGGAGCCGGTAAAAGAAACGGTAGATCCGGTACAGGAGACGGTCAATGAGACCGTAGGGCCGGGGGCCGCCCCCGTTGAGGGGACGGTGGAACCGGTCGTGGAGCCCGTGCAAGAGGCCGTGGATCCGGTAGAGGAAACGGCCGCGCCGGCGGTGGAGCCGGTGCAAGAGCCGGTGGAGCCGGTCACGGACGCCGCCGCTCCGATAGTCAAACCGGTGGACGAAGCGGTCGAGCCCGTCGTCGACGTCGTAGAACCCGTGGTGGCGCCCGTCCAGGAGACGGTCACGGATCCTGTGGTGGAGCCCGTCGTGGACCCGGTGGTAGACGTCGTGGAGCCGATCGCGGAGCCGGTGGTTGATGCGGTCGAGCCCGTCCAGGAGACCGTCGTCGATCCCGTCGTCGATCCTGCCGTGGATATCGTCGAGCCCGTGGCCGATGTTGCAGAGCCGGTGGTCGAACCCGTATTCGAACCGGTGGTGGACGCTGTAGAACCGGTCGTAGAACCGGTGGTCGATGTCGTGGATCCTGTGGTCGATGTCGTAGAGCCGGTCATCGAACCTGTGGTCGAGCCCGTCCAGGAGATCGTTGTCGATCCTGCCGTGGACATCGTCGAGCCTGTGGTCGACGTGGTCGAACCGGTAGTGGAGGTCGTCCAGCCCGTCGTGGATCCTGTGGTGGATCCGGTCCTCCAGCCGGTTCAGGGGACCGTCGTGGACCCGATCCTCCAGCCGGTAGTAGACGCCGTAGTCCCCGTGGTGGACCCGGTGGTGGACGTCGTGGCTCCGGTGGTGGAGCCCGTGGTAGACATGGTGGAGCCGATCGCGGAGCCGGTGCTGGACGCCGTAGGGCCGGTCCTGCAGCCGGTCCAGGAAACAGTTGTCGCACCGATAGTGAATCCCGTGGTAGACGCCGTAGAACCGGTAGTGGACCCGATCGTCGAACCTGCCGCGGACATCGTCGCGGGGCAGCCGGTGGTGGACGCTGTAGGGCCGCTCCAGCAGACCGCCGTCGCTCCGGTCCTCGAGCCGGCGGTCGGATCGGCCGCGAAAACCGTCGCGCAAACCCCGTACGCGACGGACGCCGCACCGGTCCCGCAAGCCGGGTCGTTCGCCGCCCCGCCCCGCGAGCCCGCCGGCCTCCCTTCGGCGGGCGTCCCCTCTACCGAGCCCCTCCCCGCCGCCGGTGGGCCCGCGGGCGACCCCGGGAGCCCCTCCTCGGCAAGCTCTCCTTACTCTGCTTCTTCTCGCGCCCCGGTGGGCGGCCAAAAAGCCCCGCCGCCGGCGCCCGCGTCGGGAGGGTCCTTCCCGGCGGTTTCCCCCTTCCCGTCGGGAGAGGCCTTCCCGCTGGGGTCGGGGGGGCACCACCCCTCAGCCCGCGACCTCTCGGCCCCGGCAGCCGCGGCGCGCGAGGCGGCGCGCGCCGTCCCGGGCAGCCCGTCGGCGCCGTTGCCCTTCACGGGCGTGCCCCCGGCGCCCGCCTCGGGCGGATCGGCCCCAGGCTCGGGCGGGGCGGGGCACGACCTGTCCGGCGCCTTGTCCCTCTTGCTTGGCGCGGCGTTAGACGGCAAGTTCCTGTGGCACGCCCGCGACCTCCTCAGGCCCGACTCCGTCTTCGGGCCGATCGTCAACCAACCCAGCTAGTTCCTCCTTACTCGCGGCGCGCCGTTTCTGCGCGCCGCAAACGCCTTGCTGCCCCGCCCCCGGTCTACCGAGGGCGGGGAAGGTAGGAAGGCCCGCTTCGGGTCTTTGAGTAAGGAGGAACCAACTTGAGCTTGAGGCTCGAAAGAATCCCCGGCGCGACGCTCATACCGGCGGCGTTGACGCTGGCGTTGACGGTGCCGTTGGCGGCCGCGATGCTCGCCGTGTCCCCCGAGGCGGCCGAGGCCCAGACCTCGGCCCAGACCGAAGACAGGAGCGCCCCCTCGGTGGTGGTCCGCCCGGGCGACTCCCTGTGGTCCATAAGCGAAGAGCGGCTCGGCCCCAACGCGAGCCCGCGACGCGTCATGAACTGTGCCGAGCGGATCCACGTGCTGAACCGCGAGCGGATCGGCCCCGACCCCGACCTGGTACTCGCGGGCCAGGTGCTCTCGGTACCGCGGGCCATGTCCGGGCAGCCCACCGGGGCGGCGGGATCCAACCCGAAAGACAGGGCTGCAGGATCAGAGGGCAGGGAGACCCCAGAAAGGAGGGGACTGGGGCAGGGGTACATCCCCCGCACGGAGATATCCCTAGAGGAGGCCGCCAGGATGCTCGGGGCGGACACGAAGGCCAAAGCAAACCTCCCCGACCCGCGGGCGGCCGCCCCGGTTCCCGGCGTGAGGACGGTGGCCTCCAGAGACGCGCAACCCCGGTCCTTTTTCGGGTTCCCCGCCGACGCAAGCGCGGGAGACCGGCGCCGGCTGCTCGGTTTGGGGATCATGGCGCTCACGCTCGTCGCCGCGTCCCTCATCGCGGCGCATGGCCTCGGCTATTTCCGCGCAGGAGCGAGGAAGCAGGACCTCGGGTTCCGGGAGGCGTACGGTAGCCCCTACGCCGCCTTCGAACCCCTCGCAGTCCCCGAGGACGCGCCGAGGCGGGTACCGGGGGCGCGCGATCGGACGGCGTACTCCGACGGCCCAACATACGAAGGCACCGTTTCGGAAGACCGCTTCGACCTTGCGGACCCCTTCGTGCTTGCGCGGGCGAAACGGGCGCGGGTTCGCCGACAATCACCCCGGCCTCGGCCACGCGGCTTGAGGCTGCCCGTTCGGACGCGGGCCCAGAGAAGGCCATCGAGCGCACGCCGGAAGGCGACGGCCCGCGCCGTGCGCAAAGAGTGGGAGCCCGGCGCGGGCTTGGTGAGGGCCCTCAAGGGGCTACAACTGCCGCCCGGGGCGGGTCCAAGCGGGAACCTGGCGGTGCTCGAACCGCACCTGGAGGGGGCCTTAGGGGCGCTTGGGCGCCTGGAGCGGCTGAGGGGCTTGTCCCAGAGGGAGAAGACGCGAAGGGAGGCGTTAATGGCGCTGAAGGCGGCCGTCGAACGGGGCGAGTAGGCGTCCGAACAGCGGGCTCCCAGAGGCCAGGAAAGGGCGGGGCGCCGCCGTAACGCCGGCCGAGCAGAACGTGCCGATCGGCACGCGCGGCGCACGAGCGCGCCTCGCTATCCTGAAGAAGCAGGTGCCACGGGGAAAGGGTGGTCAAGACCATGGCCCGCACGCGCGTTCTGGTTGCCCACGAAGACGAGTACCGCGCCTACCGGGAGGTCATCGCCGCCGGCATCCGGGCGCTGCGCCCGCATGTCATGGTCGCCACCTGCACACCGGACGAGCTGGCGAGGGGGGAACTCGAGCGGTTCGGCCCCCAGGTGGTCGTTTGCGGCCGGAGCGGCATCGCGGATCCGGGCGACACGCCGGCGTGGGTCGAGCTGCCCCCGGAGCTCGGCCAACCCGCGCGGGTTCGCGTCGGTGATCGCCGGTGGGCGCCCACCAACCCGACGCTCGAAGACCTGCTGAGGATTGTCGATGAGGCCGAGAACCTCCTCCGGGCGCGAGCGGACCGCGCGGACTTGCGAGGGCCGCTTGGCGGAGGATAGGGAAAAGGGGTGAGATAGGAGGAGGGTTGGGCCCGGCCCGCCGTGAGGGGGCAACCGGCGGACGGCTGGTGCCCCCTCCGCCGTCCGCCGGGTCACCCAACAAATGCCCCCGAGCGGCCCGATAAATACAAGAGATAAGGACCGAAACCGTAACGGTTGTGGCCCCCGCCATGTCTACGAGAATAGGATGGTCCGACCCGAGGGGGGACGTCCAAAGAAGGAGCGCCGAGTTGGCCGAGAACAGCGGACGCCTGGAGGCCCAGCTGCGCGCCGCCTCGGGGCGCAGCTCCAAGCTGCTCAAGGACCCGGAGGGCTTCGAGGCGGTGGTGGAGGTA
>CADCUW010000340.1:1918-4950 GCA_902805985.1 uncultured Rubrobacteraceae bacterium | reverse complement strand
GGGGCGATGCCGATGGCGCCGGAGACGGCGGCCGTGATCTCCGAGAGAAGGTCCCCGAAGAGGTTGGAGCCGACGATCACGTCGAAGCCGGCCGGGTCGAGCACGAGCCTGGCCGCCAGGGCGTCCGCGTGCATCAGGGACGCCTCGACCCCCGGGTACTCCCGCGCTATCTCGGTAAAGATCTCGTCAAAGAAAGGCATCGTTATGCTGATGCCGTTTGATTTCGTCGCCCCGACGAGCAGGCCGCGCCTAGACCCCGCCTCCTCGAAGCCGTAGCGGACTATGCGCTCGACGCCGCGGCGGGTAAAGATGCTCTCCTGGACGGCGATCTCGTGCGGCGAATCCTTGTAGATGCGTCCGCCGGAGTCCGAGTACTCACCTTCGGTGTTCTCCCGGACCACGGTCACGTCGAGGCCGTTCGGGTTGGCTAGAGGGCTTTTGACGCCGCGCAGCAGCCGCGCCGGGCGCAGGTTAACGTACTGGTCGAAGCGGCGCCGGATGGGGAGGAGAAGACCCCACAGCGAGACGTGGTCGGGGACCGTCGGCCAGCCGACGGCGCCGAGGTAGATCTCATCGAAGCCTCTCAACGTGTCGATGCCGTCACCGGGCATCATGCGGCCGTGCTCCAGGTAGTACTCGCAGCCCCAGGGAAACTCCGTGAAGGCGAGATCGAGGGAAGGATCCGAGCCCGCGGCGGCCTCCATGACCCGCATCCCGGCGTGGGCGACATCAGGGCCTATGCCGTCTCCGCCTATGACCGCTACGTTCACCATCGGGCCATACTAGCAACCGTCCTTGCTCCGGTCCAACCGAAGGGAGATATAATCCCGGGACAGGAGTACGGAGAGGAGAGAGGCGTGCCAAGGGCTACACTGAACGGTGTCACATTGGCCGAGAGCGACCACACCGAGGTCGTCGAGGGCAACCACTACTTCCCGCCGGGGTCCGTCAACAGGGACCTCTTCCGCCAGAGCGGCACGACCACGCACTGCCCCTGGAAGGGGGACGCGAGCTATCTAAGCGTCGAGGTGGACGAAAGCCGCGTCGAAGACGCGGCCTGGTACTACCCGGAGCCCAAGGAGGCGGCGGAGAACATCAGGGACCACGTCGCCTTCTACGGCAACAAGGTGGAGGTCGCAGGCTAGGCGGGTTTCACCGACCGCTTCTACCGTCGCGTGGGGCGACGGGGAGAGGAGATCCGTTATGAACGGAGAGCTAAGGCGGCAGAGAGAGGCCGCCGAGAGGCTGGACGCCGCGACCAGGGACTCCTACCGGGTCGCCGTCGACCATGCCTTCGAGATGCAGAAGGACGGGATGAAGCTCTCGCGGGCCTTCTTCCAGAACTGGGTCGAGACGATCGAGGAGGGGGCCGAGATCAACCGCCGCGCCCTCGAAGATTTGCGGCGCATAGCGACCGAACAGCGCCAGGTCTTCTACGGCCTCTCCCGCGAGTCGCTCCACGCCTACGACGGTTTTCTCGACTCGCTGAGGCAATACGATGAGGAGGCCTCCGGCAACCGGCCAAACAAGCGCGGGTTTTAGGTTGCGCGGCCTTGAAGGTCGGCCTCATACCCTATAGATTAGACGGAGTAAGCCAGGCGACGGGAGTTACGTCAGCGGTTCATGCAGGAAGAAGAGGTCCCAAAGACCCTCAAACCGTCGTCCCCGGGCTATCGTGACGTAAACCCCCTCGCGGCGGGTGTCCTAAAGCGCAACGGCGTCAAGTCCTGGACGAAGCCGGCGCCCTCCCTCTATCCCCACCAGTGGAGTTGGGACTCCGCGTTCATCGCGCTGGGTCTCGCCCACGTGGACAACCGGCGGGCCACGGACGAGCTCGAAGCCCTCTTCGCCGCCCAGTGGAAGACAGGCAAGGTGCCCCACATAGTCTTCGACCCTGAGGCGCCGCCCAAGAGCTACTTCCCCGACGCCGAGCGCTGGAACTCGAACGGCCTCTCCGAGCACGCGCCCTCGGGGCCGCGCACCAGCGGGCTCTGCCAGCCGCCCGTCCACGCGCTGGCGGTGCGCAGGATCTGGGAGACCGCCCAGGGCAAGGACGAGCGCCGTCTGGAGAACGCCCGCCGGTTTCTGCGCGAGAACTACCCGCGGCTCCTCTCCTGGCACCGCTACCTGGCGACCGCCAGGGACCCGGAGGGATCGGGGCTCGTCACCATCTACCATCCTTGGGAGAGCGGCACGGACAACTCTCCCCGCTGGGACGGCCCGCTCGACCGGATACCCATAGGCGAGGTGCCCACGTACACCCGGCGCGACGTGCAGCACGTCTCTGACCCCTCGCACCGGCCGACCGACGAGGAGTACGACCGCTTCCTGTGGCTGCTGGAGCTGTTGAAACGCGCCCGATACGAAGAGGCGGACATCTACGGGGAGCACCCGTTCCTCGTCAAAGACGTGCTCTTCAGCGCCATCCTCGTCGCCGCCAACGAGGCGCTGCTCGAGATCCACGCCGCCGTGGGAGCGCCGGAGGAAGACCGGGCGACCATCGAGCGCTGGATCGAAGCGGGAAGAGGGGGCCTGGAAGAGCAGTGGGACCCGGCGCTCGGCCTCTGCCTGGATCGCGACGTGCTCACCGGCAAGCCGCTCCGGGTGCGGACCGTCGCCGGCTTCGCGCCCCTGATCTCCGGCGGCCTCGGCGAACGGCGCCTCGCGGACGTACTCCAGACCCTCGACTCCCTGGCCTTCGTCGGGAACCCCAAGCTGCACCGCCCGCTGCCGCCAAGCACGTGCCCCGACGAGCCTGGCTTCCACCCGCGCAGCTACTGGCGCGGCCCGGTGTGGCCCGTGGCGAACTGGCTGCTCTGGTGGTCCCTGCTCCGGGCCGGCGAACCCGAACGGGCCACCTCTCTGCGCCACCACACCCTCGAAGAGCTCGCCGAGAGCGGCTTCGCCGAGTACTTCGAGCCCTTCACCGGGGAACCTTTAGGCTCCGGGGAGCAGTCCTGGACCGCCGCCATCGCCCTCGACATGCTCGCCACCGACGACGCCGTCTGAGACGGACAGCGCAAAGACCCCCA
>CADCUW010000340.1:0-1818 GCA_902805985.1 uncultured Rubrobacteraceae bacterium | reverse complement strand
CCGAGTACTTCGAGCCCTTCACCGGGGAACCTTTAGGCTCCGGGGAGCAGTCCTGGACCGCCGCCATCGCCCTCGACATGCTCGCCACCGACGACGCCGTCTGAGACGGACAGCGCAAAGACCCCCAAGGGTACCGAACGCCGTCGGATGACCACTGGTGGCTATACAGTGGTCGCTCTGACGTCACGGGAAGGGTGAGATCTTTATCTCCTGGCATCGCTTAAGTCCAAGGGCGCCGGGACGCCGCCGGGCATAGACAGCTTCACGTTGAGGACCATCGACCTTACCAAGCTAAAAGCTGAAGAGCCGGTCTTTGGCCTGGTTCGCCCGGATGGAACCGAAAGACGGGTGAGTTAGTATCGTCGGTCCACCAACCTTACGGGACTAACTCACCCCGTACCGGGGGCTTACGCTGAGGTCTCGCCCCGGCCGAGCCACTCGTCCCTGCGCTCCTTGAGCCAGGTGATCCGCAGTCTGTTCGCCGCGATCCTGGCCGGCATGTCCTCCGGCTGAAGGTCTTCGAGCGGTTTGTACACCGTGTTGCCGCCGCTCATGAGCGCCACGAGGCCTCGTTTGGCCTGCGTCTGGTCGTGCTCGGCGAGCTGGCGCAGTTGCGCCGGGAGCTCGCCCGGCAGGGGCGCGCCCAGGTGTCTGGCTAGCTGGCCATCCTGGCGACGCTTGATCTCGCGCCGCTCCGTCTCCATGAACTCGCGCCAGAGTGTTTCCTGATCCTCCGCCTTCTGCCTCTTGGTCTCCGCGCGCTTGCGCACGAGCTCCTGTTGGCGCAAGACGTCTTCCCAGGCCTCCTCGATGCCGAGCCGGCCGTCCTCCGCGGCCTGGTTCGACCCGTCAGGCTCCGGGCGGCCCTCCTCGAACGGACTACGATCTCCGTTTAGCACCAGCAAAACCCTTCTATTGTCCCCGAGCCGGGACCTCCTCGGAATGGCCGGTCCGAACCCGCACGTATAAGTGGTTGGATAAAGCCGCTTCGGCTCGACCGCAAGACGGCCAACTCTCCAATTAATAAGCATTGTATCATGGAAGTGCCCCCGCGCCGCCTGGTGGCTCTTGCGCTAGCGTCCGGTTAGCTCTACCTCGGCCTCTATCTCGACCGGGGCCTCGAGCGGAAGCTCCGCCATCCCGACCGCGGAGCGGGCGTGGTCCCCGGCTTCGGGGCCATAGAGCTCCAGGATCAGGTCCGAGAACCCGTTGATGACGTTGGGCTGCCGGTCGAAGCCTGGCGCGGAGTTGACCATCCCGAAGACCCTGAGCCACGCCCCAACCCGGTCGAGGTC
Organism: uncultured Rubrobacteraceae bacterium; assembly: GCA_902805985.1. Classification (GTDB taxonomy): domain Bacteria; phylum Actinomycetota; class Rubrobacteria; order Rubrobacterales; family Rubrobacteraceae; genus Rubrobacter_D. The sequence continues at coordinate 523 of CADCUW010000340.1, read as the reverse complement.
GCCGAGCTGCCGCTTGAGGTCGCCGAGCATCGAGAGCGCGACCAGCCGCGCCGCCTCGTAGGCCTGCTCCTCGGAGACCTCCGCGCCGACCTTGCCGAGCGGCCCGGCGACGGAGCCGTCGGGGTTCAGGGGGATGTGCCCCGAGACGTAGGCCCGGTCGCCGCGGACCCGCACCCACGCGAACGGCAGCACGAGCCCCGGCGGGGTCTTCGCCGGCTTCGGCAACGCGAGCCCGAGTTCTTCGAGCTTCTCTTCAACCTTCATGGCCTCTCCTCTCTGCCGCTGCTGTGCCCGCCGGCTCCCCGACGGGTGTACGGAGAATACGGCTTTTCGATCCGAGCGGCCCGGACGCGCGGCCCGCGAGTTCTCGGCGGGAGTCTCTCACCTCCTAGCATGCGGTTTAGAGCTTCTTTGAGGTACAGGGCCGGCAGCGCGGTCTGGCGCGGATAGAATCCGCCCCACAAACAGGAGGAGGCGGCGCATGGCCCGCGAGATGACAACCGAAGAGTACCGGGAGTTCTTG
>CADCUW010000339.1 GCA_902805985.1 uncultured Rubrobacteraceae bacterium | reverse complement strand
AAGTCATGATGGACGACCGCTGGGACACCCACCAGCCGGCCTACCTGGTCGACCTCGCCGGCAGACACGGTCTGCCCATCCTGGCGTTGCACCCGCCGATCTACCAGGGCGCGTGGCGTCTCGGGCCTGAGGAGACCCTGGTGCGCAGCGCGCGGCTGGCGCGCAGGATCTCCTGTCCACTCGTCGTCGCACACCCGCCGCCCCCGGGACGCCCCCTGCGCCGCTGGGCGGCGGGGACGCTCGCCGCCGCCCGAGGGGAGGGCGTTACGGTCGCCGTCGAGAACATGCCTGCCAACAACCCTGGTTTCTTCGGGGTACGCCGCGGGAGCTGCCACTTGCCGGAGCACCTCGCGGGCGTCGGGGAGGTGACGCTCGATGCGAGCCACGTCGGCGCGAGCGGAATCGACCTGCTTGCCGCAAGGGAGACGCTGGCCGGCCAACTCCGGCACGTCCACCTTTCGGACTCCAACCTCGTCGCCGGCAAGGATGATCACCGGCTTCCGGGCAAGGGAAAGCTGCCCCTCAAGCCCTTCCTGGCGACGCTCCCCGCCAACGATTACCCGGGCGCCGTCAGCCTGGAGCTCAAGCCCTGGCCGCTCGGAACGCCCGACCCTGAGGTGATCCTCGCCAGGATGCGCGCGGCACTGGAATACACGAGGGAGGGGCTCCGGGGGACGGCCGCCGAGGCCTCCTGATAAGCTCTTTTGCAGTTGGATCTAGAGGAGGGTTCTTGAGAGACGAACGTCTGGAGAAGCTGGCGCGGGTGCTCGTGGATTACTCGGTCGGGGCGGGGGAGGGCGAGCAGGTGGTCGTCTTCGGGGAGGTCGGGGCGGAACCGCTGGTCAAGGCGCTCTACACCCGGCTCTTGCAGGTCGGGGCCGTGCCGGTCTTGCAGCTGCAGCTTCCGGGGATGCAGGAGATCTTCTTCGAGCACGCGCGGGACGTCCACTACAAGACTATCCCTTCTATCCGGCGCTTCGTCTCCGAGGAGGCCGACGCGGAGATAGGCATAAAGGCACCGTCGAACACGCGGGCTCTGGCGAACGTGGACCCGGCGAAGCAGCGGGCGCTCGCGGAGCTCAACCGGCCACTCTCGGAGGCCATGCTGGAGAAGAACCGCTGGGTGCTCACGCTCTTCCCGACGGCGGCTCTGGCCCAGGAGGCGGGCATGGGCCTCACCGAGTACGAGGACTTCGCCTTTGGGGCCATGGGCCTCGACGAGGAAGACCCCGTCCGCTACTGGCAGGAGAAGTCCAACGAGCAGGCACGCCTCAAGGAGCGTCTGGAGGAGGCACAAGAGCTTCGCCTCGTCGGTCCGGGCACGGACCTGACGCTCTCGGTTGCGGGGCGCACCTTCGTGAACTCCGCCGGGAGGCGGAACATGCCCTGCGGGGAGGTCTTTACGGGGCCCATCGAGGATTCCGCCAACGGCCACGTCCACTTCGGGGTACCGGCGGCCATCGGCGGGCGGGAGGTGGCCGGTGTCACCCTGCGGTTCGAGGACGGGAAGGTCGTCGGGTCTGAGGCCGAGAAGGGTGGGGAGTACCTAAGGAGCCTGCTAGATACCGATGCCGGGGCGCGGTACCTGGGGGAGATCGGCATCGGCACCAACTACAACATCGGCCGCGCGAGCGGCAACGTACTCTTCGACGAGAAGCTCGGCGGCACCGTCCACCTCGCGATCGGCCGCTCCTACAAGGAGACCGGCGGCTTCAACGACTCGAGCGTTCACACGGACCTCGTCTGCGACCTGCGCAACGGCGGCGAGCTCTACGCCGACGGGGAGTTGATCCAGAGGGACGGCAAGTTCCTAGAGTTCGACCTTGGGGGTTAGACGGTGCAGGGAGACACGATGCTGCGGGTGGACAACGTGAGGGACGAGGCGGCCCTTGAGGCCGTCCGCGACGCCCTCGACCGGCTGGACGTCGACTACCGGTTCGCGCGCGCGGAGCCCGAGGAGGACCGCTTCCCGCAGACGGCCTACTTCTTCTACGTCCCCGACGCCGCCGCGGACGTCGTGGAGGACGCTATGCGAGATCTCTCAGAGGAGCACGGCTTCGACGCCGCGACCCTTTGACGCAGAGTCCGGCGAAGCGCCTCGGCGCGCGTGGTTTCGACAGGGAGATCTTCGCGCTGGCGCTGCCCGCGCTCGGGGCGCTCGCCGCGGAGCCGACCTACTTGCTGGTGGACACGGCCATCGTCGGGCACCTTGGCACGCCGCAGCTCGCGGCGCTCGCCATCGCGGCGACACTTCTTGGCACCGGCGTCACGCTCTTTAACTTCCTGACCTACGGGACGACGGCGCGGGTGGCGCGGCTTCACGGGGCCGGTGAGGTCGCCGCGGCGGGCAGGATCGGCTCGCAGGCGCTCTGGCTCTCTGTGGCGCTCGGGGTGGGGCTGTTGCTCCTGATCCTGCTTCTCGCGGCCCCGGCGGTGGCGGCGATGGGCGGGAGGGGCGAGACGGCCGAGATGTCGGTCTCGTACCTGCGCATCTCGGCGCTCGGGGTGCCTTTCGCCATGATCGCGCTCGCCGGGCAGGGCTTCCTGCGGGGCGTCGGCAACCTGAGGACGCCGCTCGTCATCCTGGTCGCGGCGAACGCGGCTAACGCCGCGCTCGAGGTGCTGTTCGTGTACGGGTTCGGGTGGGGGCTCGCGGGGTCGGCGTGGGGGACGGTGATCGCGCAGGTAGGTATGGGCCTCGCGTTCGTCTACTGGCTGCTTCGTGCCCCGGCCGACTCGCGCCGCCCGAGCTGGACGACCATGCGCCCGTTGCTGCGCGTCGGCGGGGACATAGCGGTCCGGACGGGGGCGCTGTTGCTCTCCTTCATGCTGGCGAGCGCGGTCGTAGCACGGATGGGAGAGGCGTCGCTTGCGGCCCACCAGGTCGCGTTCGGGCTCTTCGTATTTCTCGCACTCGTGCTCGACGCCGTCGCGATAGCGGGCCAGATCCTGGTCGGCCGCCTCCTCGGGGCCGGGGATGCCGCCGCCGCCCACGCCGCCGCCCGGCGCATGATCTTCTGGTCCGTCGTCGTGGGGTGCGTCTTCGCCGGCGCGCTGCTGGCCGGGACAGGGACGATCCCCCGCCTCTTCACCGGGGACCCCGAGGTGGTGGAGAGGGCCGGGGACCTCTGGCCCCTGTTCGCGCTGATGCAGCCGGTTGGCGCGGCCGTCTTCGCGCTTGACGGCATCCTGATCGGGGCCAGCGATACTCGCTTTCTGAAGTGGTCGATGCTCGCGGCCTTCGTGGTCTTCGCCCCTTTAGCCCTCTGCGCGCTTGCTTTCGGGCTCGGAGTAACCGGCATCTGGGCCGCCCTCAATGTCCTGATGCTCGTCCGCCTACTCTCCTGCGGCGCGCGCTTTCGTGGCCGGCGATGGGCCGTCGTCGGCGCCTCCGCGTAAGAGCATGCCTTGTGTACCATGACGCTCGATCAGCCTTAGCTTGCCTTTAGACGAGGCAAGCCCGCCGGTAGGGTCGGGATCCCCCGGGACGACCACTGAGATGCCGTGTATGCCCCCTTCTTCACCGCCGGGTACCGCTTGGCGGGGCCGGAGGTGAGGACGGCGTCGCACAGCTCGAAGAGGGCATCTGCGCGACGCCCGAAGCTGGCGCGCAAAGCCGCCCTGAAGCCGCGCAGCGCCACCGAGTCCATGCCGCAAGGCACCCGGGGCTCAACCCACAGTCCCGCTAGCGGCCGTGCCGGCGTCCGGGCACAGGCCGAGCAACCTGCACGCGCCCGCCAGGAGTGCGAACAGCGCGCGCTCCAACGGGCGCGGCAGGACGGTCGGGCGCTCGACGTCCGGGAAGCGGTGGAGAACTCGGGCCGCCGTCAAGAGGTACGCAAGGCCCTCACTCCCCGAGTTGTTCGCCGCCGTGATCTCCGCCAGGAACTCCTCGAAGCGTCCCGCCGGGCGTATCTCGGCGACGAAACGCAGCTCTCCCTCCCCGGCGTTCCTGGGCAGGTGCCTCGTCTCCGCCCGGACCACGAAAGACTCTCCCGGCCCCAGCAGGCGCTCCTCCTCGCCGTCCACCGTGAGCCCCAGGCTCCCCGAGACGACTTCGAAGCGCTCCTCCTGGTGGGGGTGAGCGCTCGCGGGACGCCGGCTCGGGCCCGGCCGGGCCCCGTCTTCGATCCTCACCAACTCGCCGCCCGTCCCCTCCGCCGTCTCGAGCAACACGTAGCGCTCCCCGAACCTCCCGTCGTAGAGTTCGGCGCCCTTCCTAAACAGGGTCCCCTCCTTCCCGGTTCGTTGGCACGAGCCCGAGCTGCCCGAAGAACTCCAGCCCGTTCAGCTCGTCCCAATGCTCGACGAACCTGCCGCCCTCCACGCGCCAGATGTCGATGCTCGACATCTCCACGCGCCTCCCCGTGGGGGCCGCCCCCATGAACTCCCCGGTGTGCGTCGCGGGGTAGGTGAACCTGCCCGCCACCCGGTCCCCAGCTTCGCTGGCGAAGGCGTCCTCGACCGTCACCGCGGTGTCAGGGAACGCTGAGAGCCAGTACGACCAGAACCGCTTGTTGGTCTCGCTCCCGTCCTCCACGTAGCGGTTGTGGTTTGCGTAGCCCTCGGCCAACAGCCCGTCCAGCAGGCCCACGTCTCCCTCGTTGAGTATCCTGGCGAAAGCGTACGCCATGGCCTCGCCGGCTCCGCCGGCCTCGTTACCCCGTTGCTCGGTCATCTGTAGTTATTTCTCTTCGTCTCTATCCACAATGCCTCTACCTGCACCCTCGTCGCCAACCGACCACCCCCCTCCGCGAATCCGATTCAAAACCACCAAAGTTAGAAGAAGGCAAAAAAGAGAGGCCCGCCCGGCCGCTGGCGCTCATCCGCTCCTCCACGCGATCAGGGCGTCGCGCACGGCCTTCTCGCCCAGCCGTTCGGCCTGCTCCTCGCCGCCCCCCATGCGCCCCGCCATAGTCAGGGCCACCAGGCCGTGCACGGCCGCCCACAACGCGAGCACCTCCTCTTCCACGTCGGTCGTCACTTTGCCGTACCCTCGCAGCACCTCCTCCACGGCGCGACCGACCTCGTCGCCCACGCGCTGCCCCTTCTCCCAGGTCTCCGAGGCTGCGAAACCGACCCCGCCGAGCCCGTACATGACCTGGTAGAGGTCCGGAGAGGCCCAGGCGAAGCGCAGGTAAGCCCGCGCCACCCCGTACAGGGCTCCTTCGGGGTCTGAGGCGTCCTCCCTCGCCGCGCGTACGGCCCCGGCGAGGTCCGCGAAGCCCCTCCTCAAGAGCTCCAACAGCAGGTCGTCCTTGGACTCGAAGTACTCGTAGACCACCGGCGCCCTGTAGCCGACCCGCTCGGCGATCTTGCGCACGGTCACGGCCCCCCAGCCCTCCTCGGCGGCGACAACCCGTGCGGCGGAGAGCAGACCGGCCTTCCCGACCCTCTTCCTGCGCGTCTGCTTCCGCTCTTCGGCCACCCAATCCCATCCCGTGTTCGTCTACCGGTTGTTTTCTAACATAGTTAGATCAATCCGCCAAGCTATACGTCGTGGGCACGGTTAGTAGACGAGGTCGCACGCGGTGGCCAGGAAGCGTGCGAGGGGTAGCCCGCCCCGGCGACGGCGGTCGCCATGGGCGGTCGCCATGGGCGGTCCCTGATCGCCCAGGCCGACGAACCCGACTGCGGGTTGGTCGGCACGTTTGCGCTTACGCGGCGATCCCGTCAAGCTCGGCCAGCTCGTCCACGGGCAGTGTCAGCGCCGCGCCGGCGACGTTCTCGCGCAGGTGTGCTACGGATGAGGTGCCGGGGATGAGCAGGATGTTCTCCGAGCGCTGCAAGAGCCAGGCGAGGGCGACGGACATCGGCGTGGCCTCCAGGCGCTCCGCGACCGATTGCAGCGTGTCGGACTGCAGCGGGGAGAAGCCGCCGAGCGGGAAAAAGGGTACGTAGGCGATGCCCTGCGCGGCTAGCGAATCGATCAACGCGTCGTCGGCCCGGTTTGCGAGGTTGTACATGTTCTGCACGCAGACGATAGGCGCGATGCCCTGTGCCTCGGCGACCTGCTCGGCGTTGACGTTGCTGACGCCGAGGTGCTTGATCAATCCCTCGCGCTGGATCTTGGCGAGTACCTCGAAAGGCTCGGCGATCGCCCCCGCCTCGGGCGCCATAACACCGCCAACCCGCAGGTTGACCACGTCGAGCGCCTCTAGTCCCAGGTTCTCCAGGTTGGAATGGACCTGATCGCGCAATTGCTCGGGGGCCAGCGCCTTGGGCCAGTTCCCCTCGGCATCACGCTCCGCCCCGACCTTGGTCACGATGTGCAGATCGTCCGGGTAGGGGTGCAGGGCTTCGCGGATGATCTCGTTGGTGACGTGCGGGCCGTAGGCGTCGGCGGTGTCGATGTGGGTGATGCCCAAGCTCACCGCCTCGCGCAACACGGCGATCGCCCCGTCCCGGTCGGCCGGCGGCCCGAATACTCCGGGGCCGGCCAGCTGCATCGCGCCGTAGCCCACGCGGGTGGGCGTAAGGTCCCCGGCCATGGTGAACGTCCCGCCCGGAAGTGTATTTGCTGCCATGAGAATTACTCTCCTCTTACGTTTTGGCTCCGTCTGCCAACCATTATGTCCCCGGCGGGCGGATACGATCAGGGGCCAGTGTATCCAGGGACAGGCTATCCCTGGATAAGGATTCACGCGGTTATACAATCGCTGCGTGAACCGAGACGAGTTGGCGGATTTCCTCAGGCGCCGGCGCGAGGCGCTGCGGCCGGGCGACGTTGGCCTGAGTGCCGGGGCGCGGCGGCGCACGCGCGGTCTGCGCCGAGAAGAGGTCGCCGGGCTGGCGCACATCTCGACCGACTTCTACGCCCGCCTCGAGCAGCGGCGCGGCTCTCGACCATCGGAGCAGACGGCCGCGGCGCTCTCCCGCGCGCTGCGGCTCACCCGGGACGAGCGCGACCACCTGTACGAGCTTGCCGGGCACACCGCGCCACCCAGAACCCTGCGAACCGACCACGCGAGCCCGGGGCTACAGCGCGTTCTCGAAGGGCTAGACGTCCCGGCGCAGATCGTCTCCGACCTCGGCGTGACCCTGAGCCAGAACCTGCTGGCCGAGGCGCTCGTCGGCGTGCAGACGCGCCACACCGGCCTGCGGCGGAGCAGCGTCTACCGGTGGTTCACGGACCCCGCCGAGCGCCGCGTCCATCCGGAGGAGGATCACCCGCGGCACTCGCGCTGCCTCGTCTCGTTGCTGCGGGCTGCACACGGCCATGCCGGAGACGACCCCGAAGCCCGCGAGCTGGTCGACCGTCTGCTGCGCGAGAGCGACGAGTTCGCCGCGCTGTGGGAGCGCCACGAGGTGGCGGGCCGCGTCGGCAACCTGAAGCGTTTCGTACACCCGCTCGTCGGGATTCTCACCCTCGAATGCCAGGTCTTGACCGCAGAGAACCTCACCGAGAAGCTCTTGGTGTTCACCGCGAGCCCCGGCTCCGAGGACGACGAGCGTCTCGCGCGGTTGTCCGTGGTCGGCTCTGCGCGGGGCTTCTTCGGCAGTTCCGCGGCGCTGGGTACCGCCTGACGGCTACGTAGACGGAACTTCGCGGGCGGCCAGCGACTTCTCGCCGCCACTCAGGGCAAGTCTGCGTGAGTAGCCGCGTCCGGTCCCCGCCGGCTTGCGCAAAGCCGGGGCGAATGTCTGTGCCGGTCGAGTGGCAATAACCATTTACGGCTACGTTGCCGGGTCGCAAGGATACGGTTCCGGGCATAACTTGGCGGGCCGCGAAGGCTAGCCGCACCCTCCTCCGTAATAGAGACTCTGAATGGAGGAATGGCGGCGGGATTTCGGTGGGCACGGTTTCACGTTCGGGCGTCGGGGCGAGGTTTATACTCCCTGTACGGTCGACGGATGAGCGGCAAATGGGGGGCGTGACCTTGGCGGAGACCTCCTGGATGGTGCGCGAAAGAGGGCATTAGGATGCGCTATGACGGCGTCTTTTTAGACGTAGACGGGACGTTGCTGTGGGTGGATCTCGACGTGGAGGGCTACGTCGAGGACCTCTCTCCGTACGCCGACGGCAAGGGGGGGTTGACGACCGAGAGGGCGTCCGGGCCGGTGTGGGGAAGCCTGCGGCGGCACATCCACCAGAACATAGAGCACCGGACCTCAGAAGATCTCGCGCGGTTCAAGCGCCGCAACGCCGAGCGGACGGCGGGGGAGCTCGGCATCGCGGCCCCCTTTGAAATCCTCACCGAAGTGGCGGAGCGCAGGATCTCCTTCAACCCCTACCCGGAGTCAATCGAGGTTCTGGAGGAACTGAAGTACCTCTCCGTTCCTCTCTACGTCGTCTCCAACTGGGACATAGAGCTCGAGAAGGTGCTCGAAGACCTCGGCTGGACGGGCTACTTCGACGGCATCGTCGCCTCTGCGGTGCTGGGCGTCGAGAAGCCGCGGCGCGAGATCTTCGAGGAGGCGCTACGACTGTCCGGCCTCCGGGCCGACCGGGCGGTCATGGTCGGCAACGACCCCGTCTCCGACGTCCGGGGGGCCTTTGAGGCGGGCGTCGACTCGGTGTTCGTGGCCCGCAAAGATCAGGTAGCGCCGGAGGCGACCCACGTCCTCCCGGATCTCCGCGGGCTGCCCGAGATCGTGCGGGGCTAGCGCGATGGGGGAGATGGCATTCGACGGTCCCCGTATCGAGCGGGCCGTGCGGGAGATCCTCGCCGCCATCGGCGAGGACACGACCAGAGAGGGTCTCCGGGAGACGCCCGCCCGCGTGGCGGAGGCCTACGCCCGGCTCTTCGCGGGGCTGCGCGAAGATCCGCTCCGCCACCTCGACATCTCCTTTGACGAGTCAGCCGAAGACCTCGTCCTGATGCGAGACATCCCCTTCGTAAGCATCTGCGAACATCATTTACTGCCGATGGTCGGGCGTGCTGGCGCGGCCTACGTACCGGCCGGCAAGGTCCTCGGCTTCTCCGAGATAGTGCGCCTCGTCGAAGGCTACGCCGCCAGGCCCCAGATCCAGGAGCGCCTCACCGCGCAGGTGGCCGATGCGCTGCACGATGGCCTCGGCTCCCGCGGCTCGCTCGTCGTGGTCGAGGCCGAGCACACCTGCATGGCCGCCACCGGAGCCTGGAGCCCCGGCACGACCGCCGTCACCTCCGCCGCGCGCGGTATCTTCGCCGAAGACCCCGCCCGCCGGGCCGAGGTGATGGCCGCGATCGGCTAGAGAAATCAGTCAGCGTCTCGGATAGCCGTTTCGATGCGGGACGGCTTTACCTAGACAGAGCTCTGGCTACTCCGCCACTCTGACGGCCTCTTTATCCGGGATGCCGGCGAGGGCCGCGCCCGCTATGCCGGCCTCGTTGCGCATCTTGGCGGTGACGATCTCGGTGCGGGTGGTGAGGTGGGGGAAGAACTTCTCCGCCTTCTTGCTGATACCGCCGCCGACGACGATCAGGTCGGGCCAGAGGAGGTCTTCGATCTTGTGCAGGTACTCATCCAGCCGTTCGGCGTACTGCTCCCAGTTCAGGTTCTCCTGTTTGCGGGCGCCGTCGGCGGCGCGGTGCTCGGCGTCCTGGCCCTGGATCTCGATGTGGCCGAGCTCCGTGTTCGGTATGAGCCGGCCGCCGACGAAGAGGGACGTGCCGATGCCGGTCCCGAGCGTCAGCATGAGGACTACGCCGTCGACGCCCCGCCCGGCGCCCCACCGCATCTCGGCCAGGCCCGCCGCGTCGGCGTCGTTGACGGCGCCGACGGTGGTGCCAAGCTCTCTCTCCAGGGCTCCGCCGAGGTCGAACCCGATGGCCGAGTCGTCTATGTTCGCGGCCGTGTGGACGATGCCGTCTTTGATGACCGCGGGAAAGCCGCACCCTACCGGCCCGTTCCACCCGGATTCCCGCACGACCCGCGTCGCCGTCCGCACTATCGCCTCGGGAGTGGCGGGTTGGGGCGTCTTGATGCGCGCCCTCTCCCCGGTTAGGGTGCCCGTCTCCGTGTTCACCGGCGCGCCCTTTATGCCCGATCCGCCAACGTCCAGCCCAAAAACTTCCAAATCCAACCTCCCCGAAGAGTTGGCGACATTCTAGCGAACCGGCCCCGTCTCCTGCTGCGATGTCGAAGCCCTCTAAAGCGCCGTCGAGTCCTCGCGATGCGTCTCCGAGGCGCCTTCTGCTCGCAGCGTTCGTGAAACCCGGCGACGAATCTCACGTATTAAAGGCCCACGCGAAAGTTTCGGCAAGGTCCGAGCTGGAGAGAGGAGACGGCCCACTTGAAGACCAGGATTTTGAGTTTTGCCTTGCGGGCGGCGGGGGCCACGGGGGTGGCCTTCCAGGAGTTCGCCCGGTGGATGTCCCCATGGGGTTGGAGCAGGCGGGATCTCTCGCCGGTCCTGCGAGATATGCGGGAGGAAGGCCTGACCGAGCTTACCGAGAACCCCGACGGCGAGATCATCGCCCTGCGCCTCACCCGGGAAGGCGAGCGCGAGATGGCCTCCCGCGCCACACGCTGAGACGTGGGCGGGCACGCTACCGGGTGAAGCTTCAGGCTACCGCCGGCCGGATGAGCTACGATTTCGGGAACACGAGGGCCGGGCCGGAGACCCCGACGGCGACGCGCTCGCCGGGCCTGAAGCCGGGGCCGCCCCCGAGGCGGGAGCAGAGGACGGGTCCCGAGTCGAGGCGCAATTTGATGAGCTGGTCGTGGCCGTAGAACTCGCGGGAGATCACGGTGGCCCCGGCCTCATCGCCCAAGACGCCGCCGTTCTGTAAGGCCCGCAGGCGCAGGGCCTCGGGCCTCAGCATGGCCTCGACGCTGCCGGTGCATTCGCCGCAGGCCGGGACCTCGCCGAGCACGCAACTGAGACGGCCGTTCTCGTGGGTTCCCGGGATAAAGTTCGCCTCGCCCACGAACTCGGCGATTCGGCGGCTGGCCGGGTTATGGTAGAGGATCTCGGGCGCCGCCTTCTGGACGACCGTGCCTTCCATCATGACGGCCACCTCGTCAGCCATGCTCAGGGCCTCTTCCTGGTCGTGGGTGACGAAGACCGCGGTGGCTCCGGCGTCGGCGAGTATGTCGCGCATCTCCGCCCTGACGCGGACGCGCAGCGCGGCATCGAGGTTGGAGAAGGGCTCGTCCAGGAGGACGACCTCGGGGCCGGGGGCGAGCGCCCGCGCCAGCGCCACCCGCTGCTGCTGCCCGCCGGAGAGCTCGTGGGGCATCCTCCCGCCGAGCCCTTCGAGGTGGGCGAGCGCGAGGACCTCTTCCACGCGGGCCTTCTTCCCACCGGGGAGGCCGTAGGCGACGTTCTGGGCGACGGTGAGGTGGGGGAAGAGGGCGTAGTCCTGAAAGACCATCCCGACTCGCCGCTTCTCCGGGGGGACGTTGACCCCGGGCCCCGCGACGATCCTGCCGCCGACCTCTACCGTGCCGGCGTCCGGCGCCTCGAAGCCGGCGATCAGGCGCAGGGTCGTCGTCTTGCCGCACCCTGAGGGGCCTAGCAGGGCGAGCACCTCTCCGCGCCCGACCTCGAGGTCAACGTCGCGTACGGCGGGCACGGGACCGTAGGAGCGGCCGACCCCGGACAGTCGGACGGCGGCGCTCACTTGGCGCGCTCCCGGATAACCAGCAGGTAGAGCGGAATCGCCGAGATCCCGATCAAGAGCAAAGCGGGCGCCGCGGCCCGCGCGAAGAACGCCTCGGAGGTTGCGCCCCAGACCCTGGTCGCGAGCGTCTCGAAGCCGGTCGGTCCCAGCAGCAGCGTGGCGGGTAACTCTTTCATCGTCGTCAAGAATACCAGGGCCGCGCCCGCGAGTATCCCTGATCCTGCGAGCGGCGCCGTCACGGTCGCCGCGACCCGCGCCGGCCCGCGTCCGAGCCCGCGCGCGGCCTCCTCGACGCTCGGCCTTACCTGCAAGAGCGCCGACCGGGTGGTGCCAACGGCCTGGGGGAGGAAGTGGATCGCGTACGCGAACACCAACAGCCCGAGCGTCTGGTAGGCCCACGGCGCGTAGTTCGCCCCGAAAAAGACGAGCGAGAGCGCGAGCACGATACCTGGCAGCGCGTACCCGAGGTACGTCGCCTTCTCCACCAACCCCGAAACCCTCCCTCCGAACCTGACCGACAGGATCGCCACCGGCAACGCCGCCAGCGCCGTAACGGTCGCGGCCAGACCGGAGGCGTAGACGGAACTCCACGCCGCGTTCCACAAGGGGCGCAGCGGCTCGCCCTCCGCCAGCCCGCGCGCGAGCCAGAACCCGAGCACGCCGACGGGGGCCACCAGCGCGAACAGGACGACGCCGCCGCAGAACAGCAGCGCCGGCAGGCGCCAGCGCCCGAGGGGCACCGTATTCGCCGGGCGGGACGCGGCGTTCCCGTGGTAGCGGGCCCGGCCGCGGGTGCGGCCCTCGACGAGGAGGACGGCGATCGTGAGGGTGACCAGCATCAGGGCCAGGATCGCGGCCGGCGTCCGGTCGAAGGCCGAGCGGTACTGGATGTAGATCTCGTTCGAGAAGCTGTCGTACTGAAGGAGCGAGACGACCCCGAAGTCGCTGAGGCAGTAGAGCGCGACCAGCAAGGCCCCCGCCACGATCCCCGGCCTGAGCTGCGGCAGCGTGACCCGCGCGAAAGTCGCCCATGCCCCGCTCCCGAGGCTCCTCGCCGCCTCCTCCATCGCCGGGTCGACCCCCCGCAAGGCTCCTCTCACGGTCAGGAAGACGTAGGGGTAGGAGAAGAGCGTCAGTGCTAGCGCAGCACCCGGGAAGCCGTAGATCTCCGGCAGCCGCTCAACACCCAGAGGTTCCAGCCACCCCTGGAGCATCCCGCGCGGTCCCAGCACGCTCACCAGCACGAACCCGCCCACGTAAGAGGGTATGACGAGCGGCAGCGCGGCGAGCACGGCCCAGATCCCCCTGCCCGGCAGATCCGTCCGTCCGGTAAGCCAGGCGAGCGGCACGGAGATCACGACCGAAGCGGCGGTGACGACGCCGGCCAGCAGCGCGCTCCGGCCGAGCACGGCCAGCGTATCGCCGTCGAGCACGACCTCCGCTATCTCCTCCCACCCGCCCTCGAACGAACGCACCACGAGGTAGATGAGCGGCAGCGCCATCGCCGCCACGACTAGCCCGGCCAGCCCGCCGAGCACCAGCGGAGGCCGGCGGCGCGGACGCGTCCCGCGCCCGCTCGGGACCGCCGTGGGGGCCGTCATCCTAGAGAACCCCCGTCTCCTGCAACAGCTCCAGGGTGCCGCCGAGGTCGTCGAGGTCGCTCAGGTCGACCTCGGGGCTCTGTATGTCCGAGAGGGGAGGCAGCTCTTCGTTGACCTCGACGCCTTCCACCAGCGGGTACTCGTAGGTCTCGTCGGCGAAGTACTGCTGGGCCTCCTCCGAGAGCGCGAACTCCAGGAACTCCCGCCCCGCCTCGGGGTTCTCCGCCGTGTCGAGCACACCCGCACCCGCCGCGAGGACGAGGGAGCCCGGGTCTCCGCCATCGAAGAAGTAGTTGGCGGCGGGCAGGTCCTGGCCCTGCTCCTCCTTGACCTGGAAGAGGTAGTAGTGGTTGACGAAGGCGGCCTGGACCTCGCCCGAGGCCACGCCCTCGACGGCGCTCAGGTTGTCCGGATAGACGAACGGGTCGTTGGCCTGGACGCCTTCGAGCCACTCGCGCGCCCGGTCCTCGCCCTCGAGGACCCGCAGCGCGGTAACGAAGGCCTGAAACGAACCGTTGGTCGGGGCCCAGCCGATCCTCCCCTCCCATTCGGGATCGGTAAAACCAAAGATGGAGTCGGGCAGGTCGCCTTCCTGGAGCTCCTCGGTGTTGTACGTGACGACCCTCGCCCGCCCGGATGTACCGACCCAGTCCCCGTCATCGGCCTTGAACTCGGCCGGGACGCTGCCGAGGATGTCGTCGGGCAGCTTGGTGAGGCGCCCCTCGTCGTCGAGCGCCCCTAAAGCGCCCGGGTCCTGGGCGAAGAAGAGGTCGGCCGGGCTGTTCTCGCCCTCCTCCAGAATGGTCGCGGCGAGCTCGGCGGTCTCCCCATAGCGGACCTGGACGTCCACGCCGCTCCGCTCCTCGAACTGCTCGAAGATCGGGCCGACCAGCTCCTCGCTGCGGCCCGAGTACACGACCAACGACCCCTCGCCGGGCTCTAGCGCCTCCTGCGCGGTGGTCTCGCCGCCGGTCGTCTCCCCCGAGGTGCTCTCCCGGGCCGAGCCCCCGCCGTTACCCTCCTCCGGGGGCGGCTGGCCGCATCCGGCCGCCGTGGCGAGGAGCGCGAGCAGGGCCAGCGCGAAGACGAGGTTGCCCCTTGAGATCAAGTCCGACCTTCCCTTCCAACCTCGCGCCGAACTTGGCCGACGCGGTAACAGTTCCTAATGACAATCGTTTGCAATAACTCGTAGAGGAGAGTAATCTACGGCGCTGTGTTACGTCAAGGGTCAGGCGGGTGGTTTGTGAGCTGGATCAAGGGTAGCCCGTGAGCGGCGTCCTGGTGACGGGCGCTGCGGGCTTTATAGGTTCGCACCTGGTGGACTGTCTGCTGGCCGAGGGCCGCGACGTCGTCGGCGTGGACGCCTTCACCGGCTACTACTCCCGCCGGACCAAAGAGAGGAACCTCGAGGGCGCACTGGGTCACGGCCGGTTCCGCCTCGTCGAAGGCGACCTGCTCGACCTCGACCTCGACGCTGTGCTCGACGGCGTCGGTTGCGTCGCCCACCTCGCCGGCGAGCCCGGGGTCCGCCGGAGCTGGGGTCCGAATTTTCCGCGGTACGTGGCCCGAAACGTCCTCACCACGGAGCGGTTGCTCGAGGCGGCCGGCAAGGCCGGGGGCACGCGGTTCGTCTACGCCTCGTCCTCATCCGTCTACGGTTCTGACCCCGGGAGGCCCGTCGGCGAGGACCACCCGCGGGCGCCCGCCTCGCCATACGCGCTCTCCAAGCTCGCCGCCGAGGAGCTCGTGGGGCTGTACGGCCGGGAGCGGGGCGTGCCGGGGACGGTGCTCCGGTACTTC